>CAYTTU010000026.1:0-3143 GCA_964440905.1 uncultured Acidimicrobiia bacterium
CAGTCCGCTCGGCCTCGTCCATGAACGAGACGTCCACTTCCCCTCTCTCCAGACCGAGATCGGATACTGCAGCGCGGATCTTCTCCACCAGCGGTGTGGCGTGCCACCCGGCGATCGGCACCTTGAGCTTGATCCGAGCTACCCCATCGCCTGATGCCGCCTCGGCGACCATGCGCAACGTTCCGATCGGCCGGCGCAGGTAGGGCTCGACAACGGCTCCGACCGCGGTGGTGAGGGTGTCGGTCATTGCTGCCTCGAACGGGAGGGTCGATGGTACCGGCGCCGGCGATCACGACTTCCGGCGAACCTCACCACGCTCCGCCGCCACCACCACCGCCGCCGCCTCCGCCGCCACCGGAGAAGCCACCGCCACCACCCGACGCCGACGGTGCGGAGAAGGCGCCGTTGAGGGCTCGTTCTATCCCGGAGATGGCGTTGCTGGAGTGGCCGCCGAATCCGTGACTGCCGTACCAGTAGAGGTTGCTGTCCGACACGCTCTCCGGGGCGCGTAGCCGCGCCGCCTCGAGTACGTCCTCGGCCACACCGAGTGCGATCCCGTACACCAGGTACTGCTCCCAGATCGCCAGTGACATCGGGGGGGCCTCCTCCATTCGAGAGAAGTCCTCCAGATAGCGCCGGAAGGCGATCCACCGCTCGGCGAGCAGCCCGCCCTCCTTGGAGCGACGCACCCAGATCCGGCGGAAGGCGGCCATGCCGGCGAAGATCAGTGCCGCGAACACCCCCACCGCCACCACCCCGGCGCGGAACGCCACCTCGTTGGCCGCCCCGGTGACCGCCTCGACGATGGCAGGACCGATCATCCAGGCCAGGCCCGCGACGACGAGGCCACCGGCGAACAGGGTGAGAGGGCCTGTGACCCGTCCGGTCATGTCCAGCAGTCCCGACGCCTCGGTGGCGGAGCGGACCGCCCGGCGGAACGACTGGTAGGTGGCGGCATTGGCGGCGGCGTCCTCCCGAATGTGCTTGCGGAACTCGGTGAGCGGCTGGGGTCCGTCCTCCAGCACCCGTCCCACGATCGTGACGACGTTGCGCTCGTACTCTTTCAACTGCATCTCGGTGTCACCGAGGCCGATCTGCAGATCGGACATCTGCTCCTGCTTGAGACCGCCCCACGTCTGGCGCGCCACGCTCACCGGCTCTGCGGTGAAGACCCCCCGCCGGATCAGGTCGAACAGGGTCGCGGTGAATGAGGCCTCGTCGGCATGACCCTGGGACACCAGGGCCGCGATCATCGCCGGGTTGTGGTCCGACGGTGGTTCCTGCTCGTACTCACGGTCGTACTCGACGCGGGGCTCGGAGCCGAAACGGAAGTAGGCCCATATCAAGGCAAACGGAATCGGGATGAGAAGGAGCAGGGAGGCCATGAAGGATCGGCCGATGGCGGCCTCCCGCGCCGCGTCCTGCTCCCCCCGGGCGATCTCCGCCGCCTCGTCGGCCAGGATCCCCTCCAAGCCGTTGCCGGCGATCACGGTCGCACCGGTGGTCGACTCGAGCAGACTGCGCGGGAACACCACCCGCATCTCGACGAAGGTCTGGGGATCCACATCCACCGCATAGAGCCGCGGGGTGACGCCGTTGGGATCGAACTCCGTAAAGCCCTGCACCTTGGCAGGGTGTCCCCACACCCGGACGTCTCCGGGTTGCGGGTCGCCGGGGACTGTCATCACCGACTCGATCTGATCGAGGCGCACCGCCCACTCGTCCCCCCATACCCGCAGGTTCACGTCCACTACGTCGTCATAGGCCCGCGCCAACCCGGTCATCCGATAGGAGACGGTGAAGGTGCGCACCTGATCGATCGCGAAGTAGTGCCACACCACCCGGGTGCGGTCCCCGAGCGGCTCCACCCCGAAGGAATTGGGCGCACCGGACGATCCCAGTGCGGTGGGAGCCCCGGGGGTGAAAGCGATGCTCCCCTCAGACACCTGTACCGAGCCGACGGCCTCACCGGGACGCAGCCGTATGTCGCGATAGGCACCGGAGAAGTCGCCGTCGAATTCGAACGAGATGTGCTCGCGTACCAGCAGCGACCCGTCGGCCAGGATCTCGACCTCGACCCGGGCGGCGGCGATGTGATACGACTTGGCCAACGCCGGAGTCGCCAAGGCGGTGAGGAGCACCGCCACCAGGCCACCGAGGAGGGCGAACCGGCGCACCACCCTGGACCAGCCAGCCGAACGGCTGCTCAGAACCGCACCTCGGGGGCGCTGCGGGCATCGCCCTCCACCTCGAAGTACTCCCGGGTGCGGAATCCGAAGATCCCGGCGACCAGGTTCGATGGAACGGTCTGCACCGCGTTGTTGTAGGTGAGGGTGGCGTCGTTGTAGATCTGGCGAGACACCGAGATCTTGTTCTCGGTCTCGGCAAGCTCACCCTGCAACTGCTGGAAGTTCTCGCTGGCTCGCAACTCCGGGTATGCCTCCGCCAGGGCGAAGAGGCGCCGCAGTGCGCCGGTGAGCATGTTCTCGGCCACGGCCTGATCGGCGATCCCGGTGGCCTCCTGGGCGGCGGTGCGAGCCTTGACCACCTCCTCGAAGGTGGCCCGCTCGTGGGAGGCGTAGCCCTTGACCGTCTCCACCAGGTTGGGGATGAGGTCGTAGCGGCGCTTCAACTGCACGTCCACCTGGGCCCAGGCATTGTCGGTGCGGTTGCGCAGCCGCACCAGCCGGTTGTAGATGGCGATCAGGATCAGGACGACGACACCGGCGACGATGGCGGAGATGAGGCCTGTCATGGGGCCAGAGGCTAGCCACCGGGGGCGGTCGGTGGGGGCGAGTTCGCCCAGTCGTCAGTCGTCAGTCGACGGACTCCAGCTGCCAGTTACCAGTTGCCAGTTACCAGGCATCCCGTCTCCGGTATCGGGTATCGGGTATCGGGTATCGGGTATCGGGAATCGGGCATCGGGAGTCGGGAGTCGGTTGCGCGCCGCTCGGTCGTACACTTCCGAGGCCATGCAAGACGCGTTCGGCTCCCGCACCACCGTCGAGACCCCACTGGGGATGCGGGACATCTACCGCCTCGATGCGGTGCGCAACCTCGGGGATGTCGACTCCCTCCCCTACTCCATCAAGGTTCTGCTCGAGGCGGTGCTGCGCACCCACGACGGCCACGTGGTGCGTGAC
>CAYTTU010000027.1:0-5128 GCA_964440905.1 uncultured Acidimicrobiia bacterium
ACTGCGCCCCGGCCGACGTTGACCAGCCACCCGCCGCGCAGCGCTTCGAGTTCATCGCGGCCCACCAGATGGCGGGTGCCCTCGCCGCCGGGAAGGGTGATGATCACCGCGTCGGCTCGGACGAACACCTCCCCGGTCCGCTCCGGGGGATACACCTCGACGGCCACGCCGCGGTATCCGCTCGGATTGGCTTTGGTCCCGATCACCGTCATCCCGAAGGCAGCGGCGCGACGCGCCACACCTTCACCGATGACTCCGAGACCGAGCACCCCCAGCGTCATCCCCTGCAACTCCACCGCCCTGGTCCACTTCCAGTCACCGCTTTGCTGCTGGCGCACCGAAGTGGCGATGCCCCGGGTCATGGAGAGCAGCAGGCCGATCGCATGCTCCGACACCTGGGGCTCGTGGATGCCGCGCGCCGAGGTGAGCACCGTGCCGTTGGCGGCGAGTTCGCCCAGGGGGAACTGGTCGGTGCCGGCGGAGACCGATTGGATCCAGCGCAGTCCCGGAGTCAGCCACGACCCCGACCAGCGGAACGACACCAGCACCGCGGCGCCTTCGAGGGCGGCCGGAACCGCCTCCATGTCCTTGACCACGGTGACGTCGACCCCGTCGATGGCGGCAATCGACTCTCCGATTCCGCTGCCACCGACAGGACCCACGACGACGCGAACCGGGGCGGTCACCATCGTCCGACGCTAGCGGCCCTCAGCGAAATCTGACCCACCACGCCGCAGCGAGAAACCCTCCGCCCAGGACGAGGAGGACCGCGGAGCGCCATCTGATGAACCTGCGGCGCAGGCGCACGTGTCCCGGTAGGGCGTTCAACGACTCGAACGGGTCCGAGGGCAACGCGTCGGGACCGGAGGGGTGGCTCATCGTGGCCACGCAGAGTATGGACGACTCACACCCATGGTCAAGGCCCCGTGAAGCGGGGGTAACCTCGTTCTTGGAGGCGTCAGAGCGCCCGGTGGGCTCCCCGGTCTTCAAAACCGGTGGCGGGTCGCATTGCGGCTCGTGGGGTTCGACTCCTCGCGCCTCCGCTGGAGAAGATCTCAGGTATCAGGTGTCAGGTGTCAGGCTGAGATCTGACATCTGAGATCTCTCGGAGGCAGATGGCCGAGCAAACATCGAGACGGAACCGAACGCGACTGACCGCCACCGTCACCGATGTCGGGGTGGTGCGGCAGCGCGCCCTGCTGGTGTCGCTGATCACCGACCACCGCACCCCCGAACAAGTGGAGGCGTCACTCGACGAGTTGGAACGGCTCGTGGACACCGCGGGCTCGGACACCGTGGACCGCGCCGTGCAGCGCCGCCCCCACCCCGATCCCGCCACCTACATCGGCAAGGGCAAGGCAGCGGAGCTCGCCGGCCTGGGCGCCGCCCACGACATCGACCTGGTGGTGGTCGACGGAGAACTCACTCCGGTTCAGCAGCGCAACCTGCAGAAGCTGCTCGGAGTGGACGTGGTGGATCGGGTGGCGCTGATCCTCGACATCTTCGCCCTGCATGCCACCAGTCGCGCCGGACGCGCCCAGGTGGAGCTGGCGATGAACCGCTATCGCCTTCCCCGGCTGCGGGGCAAGGGGGTGGAGATGAGTCGCCTCGGCGGCGGCATTGGAACCCGCGGTCCCGGCGAGACCAAGCTGGAGTCGGACCGCCGCCGGGTACAGATGCGCATCTCCCGGCTGGAGAAGGAACTGAAGGATCTCGCCACCACCCGGGCCACACAGCGCAAGGCACGCCGCCGCGCCGAGGTGCCCTCGGCCGCCATCGTCGGGTACACCAATGCTGGCAAGTCGGCACTACTCAACGTCCTGACCGGCGCCGCAGTGCTGGTCGAGGATCGTTTGTTCTCGACGCTGGACGCCACGGTGCGTCGCCTCGAGCTGTCCCCGGGCAAGGAGGTGCTGCTCTCCGACACAGTCGGCTTCGTGCGCGCCCTCCCCCACGATCTGGTCGAGGCATTCCGCTCCACACTGGAGGAGGCGGTCGACACCGACCTGCTGATCCACGTCGTCGACTCTGCGGCCGATGATCCCGAACAGCAGATCCGCTCGGTGCGCGAGACCCTGCAGGAGATCGGCGCCCACGAACTCCCCGAACTGCTGGTGCTGAACAAGATCGACACCACAGATCCGGTCGCCCTGCACCGCCTGCAGGCGCTGCATCCCGGTGCGGTGACGGTCTCCGCGGTTACCGGAGCGGGACTCGACGAGTTGAAGGAGCGTTTGGAGACGCTGCTGATCGTGCCCAACGTGGACTTCGAGGTGCTGGTGCCGTTCGATCGCGGCGAGTTGGTGTCGCTGCTCCACCGGGTGGGTGAGGTACTCGCGGAGTCACACGAGGCGGGTGGAACCCGGATCAAGGGACGGGTGCCGGCGCGCTACGCCGACACAGTGACGAAGTTCACCCCCTAGGGCTGGTCGAGAACAAAGGTGTAGAGGGCCCAATCGCCGGTGCTGGTGTCGCCCACCACAACGAGGCGATCGGGCGCAGTGACGATGTCATAGGCGAACCCGGGCTCTTCGAACCAATCCGCGGAGCCGAGCGGCACGAGGGCGTACTCATCGAGATACACCCAGACCGCGGGAAGGATGTAATTGAAGGCCTCGCCTCCGGGATCAACGAAGATGTTGCCGCTCACGACGATGAGGTCACCAAAGGTCTCGACATCACTGAAGCCGAGGTCCTCGCCGAACTCGGGGCTGCTCGAGGTCATGGGTGTCCAGGCGACCCCATCCGCCGACATGTAGATGTCGGCACCGATCCCAATCGCAAAGTAGCCCTGGGCGCTCCCTGACAGGCGAGTTAGCTGCACCATGTCGAGTTGCGCCCGCTCCGGTGATCCCCACTCCACGCCGTCACGACTCGTCATCGCCCACACCGAGGCACCGATGGGTGCGTCGTTCTCGATCGCCAGGGCGACCAACCCGGCCGGCCCTGTCGCGAGGCCGATAGGAAAGGTGTCGGACTGTGGAGAGGCCTCGACCGCGGCGGCCTCGGTCCAGGCGATCGCATCGGAGGAGATCCAGATCACCGCAGACGGTCCCGACCCGGCGAGCTCGGTTCCTGCGGGTGGAACCTGGCCTAGCGCGGCGTACGTCTCCCCGAGACGCACCAACCCGACGATCGCTCCGGACGGGGCAACGGTCACTTCACGCCATCCGCCACCCTCTTCGATCCACACAGTGGGCACGGTGGCGCGCCGTCCGCCGACGACGAGTCCCCCGCCCGTCGACACCAGGTGCCACGGGCCTTCCGTCACTCCGGAGGTTCCGATCTGCGAGTACTCCACCCACTCGATCCCATCTGGCGACCGCCACACGATGAGATCGCCGAAGCCGATTCGGGTGAGCAGGTAGAAGGCATCGCCGTCCCAGATCAGATCGCGTACCTGGACAATGAGACCACCTAGGTCGGGGTTGGTCTTGAACCAGGTCCCGCCAGGCAGGTCGGGCACGGGCATGGTGACCGTGGTTGCCGTGGTCGGATCGCCCTCGGTCGGTAATAGCCCCTGATACCCGATGATCTCCAACTCGGCCAGTGCCAGTTCCACGAACGGTGGAAGCTCGCCGTAGCTCTGGCCGGGGTAGGCGCTGATGAATGTCAGGGTGAGCGTCTCGACACCATCACCGTCGATCACCCATCGTTGTGTCGACCCGTTGTCGTCGGCCAGCTCAGCGGAGATGCCAGAGGAGGCAGCACCGGTGCGGAACAGGAAGCCCCTGATGCGGGCGTTCCGCATGAACCGGGATTCGTCGCGAATGTTGATGAACCCCACCTCCACGATCGTCACTGGCTCGACGAAGTAGAAGGTGATCTCCGCGCCGATCCCGCCGTCCGGTGCCTGCCACTCGGTATTGGGGTCACCATCGATCAGGTTGCTGCAGGGATAGTCGGGCAACTCAGCGGTGCAGGTGATCCGAGTGGGCTGCAGGATCTCCAGGACGACGGGTGCGGTCGTGGTGGTCTCTTCGAGGCTGGTGGTCGTGGTGTCGCCCGACACCACCGGCTCCGGATCCCCGGCGAACAGCCACAGCCCTCCTCCCACCAGCACCACGGCTACGGCCCCGGCCGCCACCGCCCTTGGCCACTGGCGCCGACCCCGCGGCGTCACCGCCGCAACGACGGCACGCGGGTCCACCGGCGGTGCCACCTGGTCGAGGGTGCGCCGCATCCAGCGGCCGAGATCATCCATGTTCCACCCGCATGGCGGCGCGCAGTCGTTCCAGGCCCCGCTCCAGGTGGGTCTGCACCGAGGACAGACCGATCCCGAGCAACTCGGCGACCTCGCGTTGGGTGTACTCGTAGGACTCGATCAGGACCACCACCTGGCGCTGCCGCAGCGAGAGAGCGGCGAGTGCCTGCGACAGGCGCGGCTCCACCCACAGGTTGCCGTCGCTGCCCGATCGCTCGACGGGGAGGTGCGGGACCAGCCGGCGGCGCCGGGCGCGGCGCTGCCCGACGCGAAACAGATAGCCGCCGGGGTTGTCCAGCGACCGCACCCGCTCCCAGTTGCGCCAGGCATATACCAGGGCATCGTTGGTGGCCTCGAGTCCCCGATCCACACCATGGGTGGCAACCAGGGCGACCCGCAAACCCGGCTCGATCCGGCGAGCGAATTCCACGAACTCTGCCTCCACGGCGTCCATCACAGCATTCTCGATCCATAAGGCCCGCCAGAGGCAGGGTCACACGACAGGAACCTGTGAGCTGTCGGCTTTCTGTTCGGAGCGGCTCCTACCTCCTGTTTCTAGGTGCTGGCCAGCTTCAAGTCGCCGTTGGTGCCGTCGTGGTAGGCGACCACCGGGTTCCCGGCGGCGTTGAGCACCAGCGAGGCATACTCGCCGACGAACCCGGTGGTGTCGACCGTCCGGATGGTCTCATTGCCCCCGTCGCAGTTGGGGTCGTTGCAGTGGGTCAGCTTCAAGTCGAAGTTGGTGTTGTCGTGGTAGGCGATCACCGGGTGACCGTTGCCGTCGAGCACCAGCGAGCCATACAACCCGACGGTGTCGGTGGCGTCGACCGTCTCGATCGACTCGTCACCCCCGTCACAGGAGGCATCGTTGCAGTGCACCAGCTTCAAGGCGGGGTTGCTGTCGTGGTAGTAGGCGACCACAGG
>CAYTTU010000028.1:0-7249 GCA_964440905.1 uncultured Acidimicrobiia bacterium
GAGCTGATTCTTCGTCAGGAGACCGGCGCGTTGGTGGTGCTCGGTTACGGGCGCGACGTCGAGTCGATCTGCACCGGGGGGTTCCATCTCGATGGCGCCGACTTCGGACCGGCCCGTCTCGCCGAGCTCGCCAAGATGGACGGCGCGGTCATCACCGACGAGGCGGCGGAGGTGATCTATCGGGCCAATGTCCATCTCATCCCGGATCCATCTATCGCCACCAACGAGACCGGAACCCGCCACCGCACCGCCGAGCGGGTCGCCATCCAGACCGGACGACCGGTGATCGTCGTCAGCGAAGGCCGCCAGACGGTGACGGTCTTCGTCGGCGACCACCAGTTCGAGTTGCGCAGCCCGACCGCGCTCCTCGCCCAGGCAAATCAGAACCTGCTCACTTTGGAGCGGTTTCGCCGCCGACTCAAGGACGACGAGGATCGTCTTACACAGTTGGAGGTGGTCGACATCGTGGTGAACCGCGATGTGACCCAGTTCCTGCAACGTGCTGCATTGATCCGGCGTATTGGTGCCGACCTGGAGAACTACGCCGTCGAGCTCGGCGGGGAGGGCGAGTTGATCCGCCTCCAGCTGCTCGACCTGCTTGCCGGGGTGGGGGATGCCGCCACGCTGGTCTACGCCGATTACTCGCGCCGCTATCCGCCCAAGACCCTGCAACCGCTCGATCTGCTCGACGCCCTCTCGATGGAGATGCTCAGCGACGAGTCGCGGATCGCCTCGCTGCTCGATGTGGGTCCCCAGGAGAGTCCGGTCAGCCCGCGGGGTTATCGGTTGCTCGGTCGCATCCCCCGGCTCCCCGTTGCGGTCAAGGACTCTCTCGTAGGACACTTTGCCGGCCTGCAACCCCTGCTTGCCGCCACGGTGGCCGATCTCGACCAGGTTGAGGGTGTCGGCCGGGCCCGCGCCCGCCAACTACGCCGCTTCTTCGATCGGCTGCTCGACTCGAGCCGTGGCTGGGAAGTGGAGGAGGACTAAGTCGTCAGTCGTCAGTCGGCTACCAGTTACCAAGTACCAGAAGCACCATCCTGGAAACTGGTAACTCCCGCCCTTCGGGTGTCGTGTGTCGGGTGTCGGGTGTCGGGCGTCGGGTGTCGGGTGTCGGGCGTCCGGTCTCCGGCCTCCGGTTACACTTCCCTCCCCGTCCCCACTGTGAGGCATGGCCGTCAAGAAGCCCGTTCCCAAGAGTCGCGTCGCCGCCAAGAAGCCTGCGGCCAAGAAGTCTGCCGTCAAGAAGCCTGCCGCCAAGAAGCCTGCCGCCAAGAAGGTTGCCGCCAAGAAGCCGGTGGTGAAGGGCGGGGCCAAGCGTCAACCGTCCGCCAAGAAGCCCGCGGCACGCAAGCCGGCGCGCAAGGCTGCGGCGAAGGCTCCGGCCCGCAAGGCTGCGGTCAAGAAGTCGGCGACCAAGAAGTCTGCCGTCAAGAAGCCGCCGGCCAAGAAGGCTGCGACCAAGAAGCCGGTCGCCAAGAAGGCGCCGGCGAAGAAGGCGCCGGCAAAAAAGGTGGCGGCCCGCCCGGCGCCTCCGCCCCCGCCGCCAAAGCCGAAGCCGATACCTTTCAAGAAGGGCGACAAGGTGGTGTACCCCCACCATGGCGCCGCCACCATCATCGCCACCGAAAAGCGCGAGTTCAACGGCAAGCGCCAGGACTTCTTCGTATTGCAGGTGGCGATCGATTCTCTGATCCTGCGGGTTCCGGCGAGCCGGTCCGTCGACCTCGGAGTGCGTCCGGTGATCTCCAAGACCGCCGCCAAGCGGGTGCTGGCGGTGTTTCGCACCGAACCCGAGGAGGCCGGAGCCAACTGGAGTCGCTGGTACAAGCTCCTCACCGAGAAGATCACCAGTGGTGACATCTTCCAGGTCGCCGAGGTGGTGCGCGACCTCACATTTGCCCAGCAGACCAAGGGGATATCGCCCGCCCTGAAGCGGATGTTGTCCAAGGCGCGGATGATCCTGGCATCAGAGCTTCGGTTTGCCCTCAATCTTTCCGAAGAAGATGCGATGAAGCGTCTCGACAAGTCCCTGCCGAGGGTGGACGCCGCGGAAGAGGAGTAGAGCGTCCATGCTGATCGAAGCCGTACGGCTGGTCGTCACTCTCGCCGCCACCGCCCTTGGGTTCACCCTCGGCCTCTCCGCCCCGGATTGGACCCCGGCCGCCACCGACCCCGACACCTCGTCGGTGATCGGTGCCCTCATCGGCGCCGGTGTCGGCTACGTCTCCGGTGGCCTGATTGGCCGGTCGATCCGCCGCGGCATCGATCATGTTCCGGGTGCGGTGGACCGGGTCACCGGGCCGCAGCTCTTCGCCGGCGCCTTCGGACTGGTTGGGGGAATGCTCGTCGGCGCCGTCGCCGCGGTTCCAGCGATCTTTCTGCTTCCCGAACTGCTCGGTTGGTCGGTCGGTGCCCTGCTCGTGATCGTGCTGGCGGCGATCGGCGCCCGGGTGTTTTCCGCCCGATCCACCGAACTGCTGGCGGGGGCAGGGCTGGCCGAGCGGATCGGCACGCCCACCGCGGGAGACGGCCCCAGCTTCGTGGTCGACACCTCGGCAGCGATCGATGGTCGGGTGCTGGAACTCGCCCGGGCGGGGCTGTTGCGCGGCCACATCCTGGTTCCGGGCTTCGTGGTGGATGAGCTTCAGGGGATCGCCGATTCGGGCCAGGTCAACCATCGACGCCGCGGGCGGCGGGGACTCGACGTGCTGGCGGCTCTGGCTGCGGTGTCCGGGGTGAGCACCGCAGTCGACGAGAGGTCCTTTCCCGGTCACGCCGAGGTCGATGCCAAGCTGCTCGCCCTGGCGGCCGCCGCCGGGGCCACCCTCATCACCACCGATCACAACCTGGGAATGGCCGCCGGGCTGCGGGGCATCGAGGTCCTCGACCCCCAGGCGTTGGGGGAATCGCTGCGCACCGGCCCGGCCGCAGGTGACGTGATGTCGTTGGCGATCGAAAAGGCGGGCAGCGAGCCCGGCCAGGGCGTGGGCTATCTCGAGGACGGGACCATGGTCGTGGTGGAGGACGCCGCTGCACTCGTCGGCACCACGATCGACGTCGAGATTGCCGGCGCGCTGCGCACCTCCATCGGCCGGCTGCTCTTCGCCCGCCGAGCGGCGTGAGCATTCACGGCATCGTCGTCGCCGCCGGGCGTGGCGAGCGCTTTGGCGCCCCCAAGGCCGAGGTCCCCCTCCGTGGCGTCGCCCTATGGCAACGAGCGGTGGGCGCGTTGCGTGGCGCCGGTGTCGAGCAGGTGGTGGTGGTGGGACCGGTACCCGGGGGGATCCCGGGAGGCGACCGGCGCCGCGACTCGGTGGCCGCCGGACTGGCCGCTCTCCCCGCAGACGCCGAGTGGGTTCTGATTCACGATGCCGCTAGGCCGCTGGCCAGCCCGGCGCTGGTGCGTGCGGTGCTTGACCGGCTGTTGCGCGGGGACGTGGACGGCGTGGTTCCCGCCCTGGCGGTGCGCGACACGCTCAAACGCGTGGAGGGGGAGCGGATCTCCGCCACGGTGTCCCGTGCCGACCTCGTGACAGTTCAGACCCCGCAGGGCTTTCGGGTGGAGGCACTGCGCGGTGCCCATCTCGGCGATGACGACGATGCGACCGACGATGCCGCTCTCGTGGAGCGCAGCGGGGGTAGCGTCGTGTTCGTGCCCGGTGAGCCCACCAATCTCAAGGTCACTTTCCCCGAGGACCTCGTCGTCGCCGAGGCGCTTCTGCCATGAGGGTCGGCTGGGGGTTTGACGCCCACCGCTTTACCCCGGAGGGGTTTGTGGTCCTCGGTGGGGTGATCGTCGACGAGACCCGCGGGGTTGAGGCGACCTCCGACGGGGATGTCGCCGCCCATGCCCTCACCGATGCGGTGCTCGGTGCCGCCGCGCTCGGCGACCTGGGGGAGTTCTATCCCTCCGGTGACCCGCGTTGGAGCGGCGCCGACAGCATTGTCATCCTGCGCGACGCCCTGGCCCGGGCAGCGGTGGCCGGGTTTCAGCCGGCGAGCGCCGACATCACCCTCATCGCCCAGTCGGTGCGGATCGCCCCGCATCGCGACAACATTCGGGTGGCCCTCGCCGCCGCCCTGGGTATCCCGGTTCACTCCTGCTCGGTAAAGGCCACCACCACCGACGGCATGGGCTTCATCGGCCGTGAAGAGGGCATCGCCGCAGTGGCAGTTGTGGTGGGGGAATGAGTCGTCAGTCTTCAGTCTTCAGCCGGATTCTGCTGGTCCTGCACTGACGACTGACGACTGACGACTTCTTCTACCATCGGCGCGTCATGCACGTTTTCAACACCATGGGGCGCGTCCGTCAGGAACTGGTCCCGGCGCGTCCCGGTGAGGTGTCGCTGTACGTATGCGGTCCGACGGTGCAGTCGGCGCCCCATGTTGGACACGGAAGGCAGGCCGTTGCCTTCGACGTCATTCGTCGCTACCTGATCTGGACCGGGCTGCGGGTGCACTATGTCACCAACATCACCGACGTCGAGGACAAGATCATCGCCGCGGCCGCTGCCGAGGGGGTCACCGCAGCCGATATCGCCCGCCGCACCACTGCCGAGTTTCTCGAGGCGTATCGGCAGCTGCGAGTCGATTCGCCGGACGCACTGGTCTACGCCACCGAGCACATCCCGGAGATGATCTCGCTCATCGAGAGACTCATCGCCCGCGGGCACGCCTATCCGGCCGGGGGCGATGTCTACTTTGCGGTGCGCTCCCTGCCTGGATATGGGCGACTCAGCGGGCGCAATGTCGACGACATGCTCTCCGGGGCGCGAATCGAGCCGGGGGAGCACAAACGGGATCCTCTCGACTTCGCCCTGTGGAAGTCGTCCAAGCCCGGCGAGCCGGTGTGGGAGTCGCCATGGGGCCCGGGTCGTCCCGGCTGGCACATCGAGTGTTCGGCGATGGCGGAGAAGTCACTGGGCTTCGGACTCGACATCCACGGTGGCGGTCTCGACCTGGTGTTTCCCCACCACGAAAACGAGATCGCCCAGTCGGAGGCTGCTGCAGGCACCGGCCCGTTTGCGCGCTATTGGCTCCACAACGGGATGGTCACCCTGCGCGGCGAGAAGATGTCCAAGTCGGAGGGCAACGTCGTCGGGCTGCTCGACCTGCTCGCCGCCCACCGGCCAGAAGCGGTCCGCCTCTTCTACCTTCGTGCCCAGTACCGCCAGCCTCTCGAGTATGCCGCAGACCTCATCGCCGAGGCGGACGTGGCCTTGGAGCGACTGTGGGCGTTTCGGCGACGGGTCGGAGCCACCCACACCGCACCGGATGCAGCCACGATTGAAGGGTTCCGTAACGCGATGGACGACGACTTCAACACCGCCGGCGCCCTTGGGGTCCTGTTCGAGGCGGTGCGCGAGGGGAATCGCCTGCTCGACTCCGGCGAGGATGCCGGCCCGGTGGCGGCGGCTTATGACGAGATCGCCGCCGTCCTGGCCATCGATCGACCCGAGGCCGATCTCGCCGACGTGGAAGAGGCACTGCGCGGTCTGGCCACCCGGGTGGGGTTGGACGGGATGAGCGGGGTGATGGCTGTCGAGGCGCTGATCGCTCGCCGCGTCACTGCCCGGGCGGAGCGGGACTTCGCCACCGCCGACCTGATCCGCGGGGAACTGGCGGCGGTCGGAATCGTGCTCGAGGATGGATCCGATGGCACGACCTGGCATCGGGCATAGCGTCGAAGGCGTTCACGCCGTCGCCGCCGCGGTAGCGGCGGGCCGGGTGGAGCATCTGTCGGTCGAGCGGTCCCGTCGCGGTGCCCTGGATGAATTGGTGTCCTCGGCCGAGGCCGCGGGGGCCGAGGTCGAGGTGGTGTCCGATCTGGGAAAGCGCGCCGCCACCGAGGCCCCCCAGGGGGTGGTGGCTCGATGCCGGCCCCGTCCGACGGTGTCACTCGAGGTGGGGGTGGCAGCAGCCTCGCCGGCGGCCCTGCTCGTCTTCGACCACCTCGAGGACCCCCGCAACGTGGGAGCGATCGCCCGAACCGCCTTGGCCGCAGGGATCGGAGCCCTGGTGGTGCCCGAGCACCGCAGTGCCCCGCTAGAGGCCACCGCCTTCAAGGCGGCCGCGGGTGCCCTGGAACACATCGCAGTGGTCCTGGTGTCATCGGTCGCCAACGCGGTGGACGCCCTTAAGCGACTCGAGGTGTGGACCGTGGGCCTCGACTCGGGTGGCAGCCGATCGTTGTTCGGTCTCGATCTCCTGGGGGGCCCGGTGGCGATCGTCGTTGGCGCTGAGGGGGCCGGATTGAGTCGTCTCGTCGGGGAGCGTGTGGATCTGATCGCCTCGATTCCGATCCGTCCCCCGGTGGAGAGCCTCAACGCCTCGGTGGCCGCCGCCCTGGCTGCGTATGAGGTGGCACGGGTCAGGCACTAGGCACTAGGCACTAGGTACTAGGCACCAGAGAAGCGTCTCGCTTACCCCCTAAAGAATCGCGGCGGTTGGCGCCGAAATACCCCCAGGAGGAAAAGCCATGTTCGCCTGGGAACGCGAAGACGGCGCCACGATGGTGGAGTACGCCCTCATGGTCGGCTTTGTCGCCGCGGTGGCGTTTCTGGCCGTGGGTCTGTTCGGGGGAGCGGTGCGCTCCCTGTTCCAGGCCGCCGCCGACTTGATGCCCTGACGAAGCCAACAGCTAACAGCTGTCAGCCCAGAGCTGACAGCCTTCCCGCGTCCGCTCTACCCTGGGTGCTCTGCCGGGTTAGCTCAGTTGGCAGAGCACCTCTCTTGTAAAGAGGATGTCGCCGGTTCGATTCCGGCACCCGGCTCCGAGAGAGTTCAGAGTTCAGAGTTTGGAGTTCAGAGTCCGGTCTTCGGTCTCCGTGCCTGGTGTCCGGTGTCTGGCTGACAGCTGCCGGCGGCTACGCCGCCGGCACAATCCCCGATTCCGACACATCCACCTCGTACCATCGCCCTCACGATGCTGAGTGAGAGCGACCGCACCATCCTCGAGTTCGAGGGTTCCTGGTGGCTCTACCCCGGCCCCAAGGACCGCGCAATCCGTGAGTACCTCGGCATCAGCGCCACCCGCTACTACCAGGTGTTGCGCCGGCTGATGGACGAACCGGAGGCGGAGCACCTCGCCCCGATGATCGTGCGTCGGCTGCGCCGGCTGCGCGAGGAGGCGCGGCGCCGCGGTGTGGATCGCCGCCTCGGCGACGGCAGCTCCGGATGAACGACTCGCGGTTGCGACGCCTCGGCGTTGCGGCCTGGAGTCTCCTCGGGACCTTGCTTCTGTTCG
>CAYTTU010000029.1:0-5161 GCA_964440905.1 uncultured Acidimicrobiia bacterium
GAGCAGCCGTTGCGGCTCGGAGATGCCGGTGGTCGGCTCGTCGAAGATCAGAACCCGGGCGCCGCGCCACAGCAGGCGGGCGATCTCGAGCTGCTGGCGCTCTCCGACGGTCAGGCTGCGCGCCGGGGCGTCGGGATCGAGATCGAACCCATACCGGGAGGCGGTCTCAAGCAGGGCACGCCTTCCCTGTTTGCGGTCGATGAGCACACCGCCCCGCTGCGATCCCGCCAGAAAGTTGTCGAGGACCGTAAATGGCAGGAACACCAGCGGGTCCTGGTGCAGCATTCCGATCCCGTGAGACAGCGCCGCCCGCGGCGAACCGGTGGGGAGCGAACTGCCGTCGAGAGTGATGGTGCCCCCGTCGGGGGCGAGAAAACCCGACAGCACCTTCATCAAGGTGGACTTGCCCGCGCCGTTCTCCCCGAGCAGACCGTGGAGCTCACCGGGCGGAATCTCGAGATCGACGCCATCGTTGGCGCGCACCGGTCCGAAGTGCTTGCGGATGTCGTGGAGGACCAGGCTCATGGGCGGCGACCGGCGGGCCGTCCGGGGCCGGACCTCCGGCCCCGGACGACTCCGCAGGACTCACTCGGCGGCGCTGGCTCCGACGATCCCCTCGAGCAGCTGCTCGGCGTACCAGACTTCGAAGTCGGTAGCCGTCTCGCCATCTGCAAGGAACTCCGTCCCGTTCTGCCAGTTCAACGGACCGCGGTACAGCTCGATGTCACCGCTGCCCAGGCCGGCGATGAACTCCTCGAGGTCGGCAGCCGCCTCGGAAGACAGCCCGTCACCGTTGACCCAGCCCACGGCACTGCTGTCCTCGTCGGTGATGTCGTCCCAGTTCGGTCCGAGCCACTCCCAGGTCGCCTCGAACTCATCGTCGATCACCGATTGGGCGATGTCGACGTAGGACGGTCCCCAGTTGAAGAACGGGGTACCCAGGCAGGCACTCGGAGCTGCGGCGCAGGCGCCCCGGAAGTCGTAGGGCACCGCCCACACCGACTCCCCGGCGTCCGCCGCTTGCCCGGCACGAACGATCGCCTCGGTGGTGTCGATTCCCGAGATGATCACATCGGCACCCGCAGCCAGGAACTCATTGGTCACCTGGGTGGGGTCGAGAGTGAATCCGGGAATGTTGAACCAGAAGCCGATCCATTTCACCTCGAAACCGAGGCTGGCGGCATCTTCACCCCGATAATTCGTCCAGCAGTAGCTGGCTCCCAGATACGCCGAGTTGACCAAGCGACGGGTCTCGTCGTTGATCAATGGACCGAGGTAGGCGATCTCACCCGTCTCGGTGGTCAGGGCGGCAGCGCAGCCGGCAATCATCTTGCCGTACTCCATCCGCCCCATCACGTTGGCCAGGTTGGTCAGATCGGCCCGGTATCCCTGGCCATCCACCCAAGCGCTGTCACCCGACGACCAGACCATCGGGACTTCCGGATGATTGGCCGCGCCGGCAGTGATGCCGTCGCGCATGTCGTCGGAGGTGGCGAAGATGAGCTGGGCTCCCTGCGCCACCATGTCGTCGACCACGGATTCCAGCGAGGTCTCCGGTCGATCGGCGGTGTTGACCTTGTCCAGCACGATCATCGCGTCGGCGGGCAGCCCGAGCTGCTCGACGAGGTAGAGACCGGCCTCGTAGTGTGCCTGCGACCATCCCTGATCGTTCTGCGGTCCGACCAGGATCATTCCGAACTTGAATCCCTCAGTGCTGCCGCCGCCGTCGTCGTCACCGCATGCCGCGACGACGAGTGAGGTGGCCAACAGCAATCCCAGTAGGTGTCTCCATCGCCGGTGCTTCCCCATGCCGTCTCCCTCTCGGTAATGAGTAGTTCGCCAGCCGGGAACCGCCGCGGTCCCTGGCGTCCCGACTGTAAGCGATACTCCGAATACCGCCTAACCCGGACGCGTCGCGAAGTGAGTTATCCCCAGGGGGCGCGCCGGTGGGCCGGGAATGGCGGGTGGGCGCCATATGTTGACAACTGCGCCATGCCCGCAGTGACCACTCAGAACCTGCTCGACCTGCCCCGGATCGCCCCGCCCGCCGACGCCGCCGAGCGCACCGTGGCCTCGGTCACGACGGCGCCCCGGGGCTTCGAAGGTGAGGGGTTTCCGGTGCGGCGCGCCTTTGCCGGGGTCGACCTCTCCCGGCTCGACCCCTTCATCCATCTCGATCAGATGGGTGAAGTCGAGTACGCCCCCGGGGAACCCAAGGGCACCCCGTGGCACCCGCATCGCGGCTTCGAGACCGTCACCTACATGATCGACGGGATCATGGAGCACCAGGACTCCCAGGGCGGCGGCGGGGTGATCACCAACGGCGACACGCAGTGGATGACCGCCGGAGCCGGGATCCTGCACATCGAACGGCCCCCGGAGCACCTGGTGATGTCGGGCGGTCTGTTCCATGGTTTCCAGCTCTGGGTCAACCTTCCCTCCCGAGACAAGTTCCTGGCGCCGCGCTACCAGGACATCCGCGGCGGCAAGGTCACCCTGCTCACCACCCCCGACGGCGGGGCGCTGCTGCGCCTCATCGCCGGAGAGTTGGCCGGGCAGCACGGCCCGGGCGACACCCACACCCCGATCACCATGATCCACGCCACCCTCAGTCCCGGCGCCCGCATCCGCCTGCCGTGGCGCGACGACTTCAACGCCCTTGCCTACGTGCTCGGCGGAAGGGGCACCGTCGGCGCCGCGGGCCATCCCATCGCCGACGGGCAGCTGGCGGCGTTTACCGGCTCCGGGGCGATCACCCTCACCGCCGCCGACACCCAGGAGTCGCGCCACTCCGGCATGGACGTGTTGCTGCTCGGGGGGCGTCCCATCGGTGAACCGGTCGCCTGGCACGGACCCTTCGTGATGAACACCCGAGAGGAATTGATCCAGGCCTTCGAGGACTACCAAGCCGGGAAACTGGGTGTGATTCCGGGATAGCGATTGGCTATTGGCTATTGGTGTCCGTGGCGTTGGGCGATGGGCGATGGGCGATGGGCCTTTCGATCCTCCGGCCTCCGGTCTCCGGTCTCCGGACTCCAAACTCCAAACTCCAAACTCCAAACTCTGGCTCCTGACTCATGACTCCTGACTCACGACTTCTTCACTCCCTTTCCCACTGCTCTGGATCGTTCTCGCCGTCGCGGGCGGCGCGTCCTCGGGTCCGGGCGCGATGCCGGGCCCGACGCGCTTGATGCGTGGCCTCGCGCTGCAGTCGGTGATAGCTCTCCAGTCGCCGCCGCTCGAGCTCCCCTGACTCGACGGCAGCCTGCACCGCGCAACCCGGCTCATCGGTGTGGGCGCAGTCGCGGAACCGACACCCCGCCGCCAAGCCGACGACATCGGGGAAGGCGGCCTCGACACCGTGTTGGGTATCGGACAGGGCGACGGCGCGCAGGCCGGGCGTGTCGATCAGCACCGCACCGCCCGCCAAAGGCACCAGTTGTCGAGACGTGGTGGTGTGCCGGCCCTTGGCATCGCCATGGCGAGTCCGTCCCACTGCAAGGGCGGCATCGCCCGCCAGACGGTTCACCAGAGTCGACTTGCCGGCACCCGACTCGCCAAGGAGAACGACGGTCGTGCCCGGGCCGAGGTGGCCGCCCAGCGCTCCCAGCCCTTCACCGCTGACGGCACTGACGGCTATGACCTCGATGCCCATGGCCGTGGCCGCGGTGTGGGCCGCCGGCGGTGGCATGTCGGCGGTGACCAGATCGATCTTGGTGAGCACCACCACGGGCGTGACTCCGCTCTCCATCACGATGGCGGCCATCCGCTCCAACCTGCCCGGCTTGAACGGCCGGTCGATCCCGAAGAGAAGCATCGCAACGTCCACATTGGCGGCGAGCACCTGGTACCCATTGTCGTTGGGATCGGATCGCAGGACCGCGGTCGTCCGCGGCACGATGGCGGCGAGCCGCCACGCGCCACCGGAAGTCGGCGTGATGGCGATCCAATCGCCGACACCGACCGGTGGTGGCTCCGACCCCTTGGATAGCGCGCCGCCGACCTCCGAGCAGACCGCGGCGCCGCCGGCGGTAACCACCTGATAGAGGCCGCGGTCGACCCGGGTCACCCTGGCGGGCTGTGCATCATGATCGGCGAAGGCGGCAAATCGTTCGGCCACGGTCTCGGTCCAGCCGTGTGGCACCAGGCCGTCGTAGGGGTTCTGCATCGATGATGCACTCCTGGGGGAGTCGTGAGCCAGAGTTTGGAGTTTGGAGTTTGGAGTCCGGAGTTCTGAGCTGTCGGCTGTCAGCTGTCGGCTGCTAGCTGTCAGCTGTCAGCTGCCTAGCTGCGACAATCTGCTCCGCATGGTCGTGGGCATGCACCGCATAGATCCGCAGCCAATCGTCCACCGAGTAGCGACCCGACTCGCTGTGGGTGCCTGCCCGGTCCCACTCCTGCTCCGTGAGCCTGTCCAGCAACTCGAGACTGGCGGCTCGCACCGCGACCAGCACCGCCAGCGATGCGCTCACCGGACGGTCGTAATGGAGCCGGCGGGCGAACTCGGCCTCGTCATAGCCGACGATCTCCGGATCGTCCTCGGCGATCAGACGCCGCAGCCGCACAAACGCGGTGGCCTCGCTGTCGGCGAGATGGTGGATCACCATCCGGGGGGTCCACTCCCCCGGTCCGGCACTGGCGTCGAGCGCAGCGTCGGATAGCCCGGCGACCGCGGCCGCCACCGCCGAGTAGCCGGTGCGGAACTTCTCGACAAGCGCGGCTCGATCCATTGCCTGCGACCCTATCAGGACTTCGCGGTGGGCACAGGCCCCTCACCCCGCAGGTATAGGTAGAAGCACCCCACCGACACCGCCGAGAGCAGGTGCCACAGGGCATGACCCTGCACCAGGCTCTCCGGCGAGCACCATGGCCCGGCGGTGCGCGAAAGGTTCCACACCACGAACGCCGCAGCGAACACCCCCAGCCCGGCCCAGAACCAGGGCATGCGGCGCGGTTCCAGCCGGGTCGGTGCCCAGGGTCGCAACCCCGGGAACGACACCGCTGCCTCGACCAGCAGGGTCACTGCAACGAAAACCGCGAACAAGGTCTTGCCGTGCTCCGGGGGAACCAGCAGCACCGCCACGGTAAACCCGGCCAGCAGGGCTCCGAACCAGGCGAAGAACCACCGCCGATCGCGGTCGTGGATCCGGGCGAGGTCGTA
>CAYTTU010000030.1:0-10782 GCA_964440905.1 uncultured Acidimicrobiia bacterium
AGCGAAGGCTCCAGTGAGCCCGGATGCCGTCAGGGTCAGATCGAGGCGTTGCCGCGGGCTGGCCGAGGCCACCGCCACCGGGACTCCGAAGCGTTCGCACTCCCCCAGCGTGGCGAGGGCGTCTTCATACCGATGGAGTCCAGTCCGATACGAGTCCGCAAGGGCGGCGATCAGTTGGGGCCACAACTCGTCGTGTGGGGGAAGCGGTGCGATTGTGGTGAGGGCGTCGCGGGTGGGTCGGTAGCCCAGGCCGACGCAGCGCTCTATGTCCGCGGCGGTGGCGGGGTGTCCCAGCCTTACCAGCACCACCAGCCACGACGCGACGGAGTGCGGCTCGGAGTCGACGAGGACGCCGTCACAGTCGAAGACCACCGCGGCCGGGCGGGTCACCTGGAGGTCTGGGCCCGCACCAGGCGATCGACCACCTTGGGGTCGGCCTTGCCCTTGCCGGCCCGCATCACCTGGCCCACGAGGAACCCGATCAGCTTGTCCTCGCCGGAGGCCACCCGGGCCACTTCCTCCGGGTGGGCAGCCAGGACGCCGGCGACGAGCGCCGTGATCTCACCCTCATCCGACACCTGAAGCAGGTCGCGCCGCAGCGCCACCGCCTCAGGTTCCCCCTCCCCGGCGAGCACACCGGCGAGCACCTCCTTGGCGGCCGTGGCGGAGAGCCGACCACCATCGACCATGGTCACGAGTTGCGCCAGGGCGGGCCCATCGATGCCTACCGCTTCGATGGATCCGCCGCGATTGAGATGTGCCGCGATCTCGCCGGTGACCCAGTTGGCCGTGCTGCGCGCTCCCCCACCGGCGGCGACGGTCGCCTCGAACAGCGCCACCAGCGGCCCGGCCACCAGGTTGCGCGCTGTGGCCTCGTCGACTCCGGCGGCCACGTAACGCGCTCGTCGCGCTGCGGGGAGTTCGGGGACAGCGGAGAGGAGCTCGGCGATGGACGCGGCGGTGGTGGCGATCGGAACGAGATCGGGTTCGGCGAAGTAGCGGTAGTCGCTCGACTCCTCCTTCGACCGCCCCGATCGGGTATGCCCCGCCTCCTCATCCCAGTGCCTGGTCTCCTGGGCGATGACGCCGCCCCGATCGAGGAGCTCGGTCTGTCGCTCGATCTCGTGGGTCAGGGCACGCTGCAGCGACCGCAGCGAGTTCATGTTCTTCACCTCGACCTTGGTGCCCAACGCCGCAGCGCCGGATGGGCGCAACGACACGTTGGCGTCGAAACGCATCGAGCCCTCCTCTAGCCGGGCGTCGGAAATGCCCAGCGCAAGCACCACCTCGCGCAGTTCGTGGGCGTAGGCGCGCGCCTCGTCCGGGGTCCGGATGTCCGGCTCTGAGACCACCTCCATCAGCGGCACCCCGGCGCGGTTGAAGTCGAGCAACGTCGCCTCGGCCTCGTGGATGCGCCCCCCGCCGCCGAGGTGGGTGCTCTTTCCGGTGTCCTCCTCGAGGTGCACCCGGGTGATGCCGACCCGCCGCAGTCCGGCGCCGGCGTCGATCTCGAGGTGACCCCCGTTGCACAGCGGCAGGTCGTACTGAGAGATCTGGTAATTCTTTGGCAGGTCGGCGTAGAAGTAGTTCTTGCGGTGGAACACCGAGTGCGGGGCGATGGTGCATCCCAGCGCCAGCCCCAGCGAGATCGTCCAACGCACTGCCACCTCATTGGGCACCGGGAGGGCTCCGGGGAGGGCGAGGCACACCGGGCAGATGTTCGTGTTGGGCTCCGCTCCGAAGTCGGTCGGGCAGCCGCAGAACATCTTGGAGCGGGTCAGCAACTCGACATGGGTCTCGATCCCGATCACGGCTTCCCAGGTCATGCCGCCCCCTCGGAGTGCGCCAGGGCGGGCCGGGAGTCGAAACCGCTCAGGGCCTCGACGGCGCGGGCGACGCGGAACATCATGGCCTCGCCGAGAGCGGGGGCCAGCACCTGGAACCCGATCGGCAGTCCATCCGAGTCGAGACCCGACGGCACGGATATCGCCGGGTCGCCGGAGAGGTTCGAGGGGATGGTGCAGATGTCGCTGAGATACATCGCCAGCGGATCGTTGGCCTTCTCCCCGACGGCGAACGCCGTGGTGGGGCTGGTGGGGCACACCAGCACGTCCACGGACGAGTAGGCGCGCCGAAAGTCTTCGATCACCAGGGTGCGCACCTTCTGCGCCTGACCATAGAAGGCGTCGTAGTACCCAGCACTGAGGGCGTAGGTCCCGAGCAGGATGCGTCGGGTCACCTCAGGGCCGAACCCGTCGCGCCGCGTCGCCGACATCATCTCCTCCACCGACTTGCCATCGAGGCGTGGCCCGTAGCGCACGCCGTCGAATCGAGCCAGGTTCGCCGAGCACTCCGCCGGGGCGATCAGGTAGTAGGCGCTGAGTGCGTACTCGGTGCTGGGTAGAGACAGCTCTTCGATCGTTGCACCAGCCCCGCGCAACCGATCCAGCGTTGCGGCAAAGTTGGCGGCGACATCTCGAGCGGTGCCCTCCCCGGACAGCTCTTTGACGATCCCGATGCGCAGTCCCTCGACTCCGACCTCGAGCGTCGGGCGGATGTCCGGCACCGAACCGCGATACGAGGTGGCGTCCGACGGGTCGTGCCCGGCAATGGCGTCGAACACCGTCACCGCGTCGGATACCGTCCGGGTGATCGGTCCGATCTGATCCAGCGAAGAGGCGAAGGCGATGAGGCCGTAGCGGCTCACCAACCCGTAGGTGGGCTTCATGCCCACAGTGCCGGTGAGCGACCCCGGCTGGCGGATCGAGCCACCGGTATCCGATCCCAGTGCGGCCAGGGCCGAGCCCACTGCTACCGCCGCCGCCGAACCACCGCTGGAGCCTCCCGGGACCCGCTCGGGATTCCAGGGGTTGCGTGAGGTGCCGTACGCCGAGTTCTCGGTCGACGAGCCCATGGCGAACTCGTCGAGATTGGTCTTGCCGAAGATCACCGCTCCCGCGGCCTTGAGCCGCTCCACCACCGTGGCGTCGTACGGTGGGCGATATCCGGCCAGGATGCGCGACGAACACGTCGTCTCGATGCCACGGGTGACCATGTTGTCCTTGATGGCGATGGGGATGCCCTGCAGCGCCCCACGGTCCTCGCCCCGGGCAAACATCGCGTCCGCCGCCTCTGCCGCCGCCCGGGCCCCCTCGTGATCGATCGTCAGGTACGCATGAAGGATCGCCTCGGTCATCGAGGCCCGCCGCCGCACCGCGGCGAGAAGTGCCACGGCGGTGAGATCACCGGAGCGCAGCTGCGCCCCGGCCGCGGCGATCGTGAGGTCGGCCGGGTCCACTCAGTCCTCCAGGAACGGCGGGACCCGGAAGTAGGGGCCCTCCCGGTCGGGCGCCTGCGCCAGGACCTCGTCCCGGTCGAGAGTCGGCTCGATCTCGTCGGATCGAAAGGAGTTGACCATG
Organism: uncultured Acidimicrobiia bacterium; assembly: GCA_964440905.1. Taxonomy (GTDB): domain Bacteria; phylum Actinomycetota; class Acidimicrobiia; order Spongiisociales; family UBA11373; genus UBA11373. Next base: position 3,420 of record CAYTTU010000030.1, read on the forward strand.
GGGAGCGGATGTGCCGTTGGAGCCACCCCGGCGGTAGGCAATGCCTGCACCCGCGCCGCGTGCTCCAGGATTCCCTCCAGCTGCTCGCCGTAATGGGCCAGCTCCTCAGGGGTCAGCCCGATCCGGGCAAGGCGCGCCACCTTGGCGATGTCGATGTCGACGGGCATGGGCGGATGGTAGGAGAGTCACCAGTCTCCGGTCTCCACCATGGGAGCGACCGCCACCCCTCGTTACCATCGAGGCCGTGGCTGCTCTCGGTCTCGCCCCCCGCCGCGGATAGGAGAATCCGATCCGCATCGTCGTCTGCGAAGCAGGCCCGCTCACCCCGGAGAGCGACGCCGGCTCGCGCGCCGTCGTCGACCTGATCACCGGACTCGGCGACCTGGGACACGAAGTGCACCTGCTGGTGGAGTCGCAGGAAGAAGCCGGCGAACGCACCGCGGCTCTGGCCCCGCACCTCATCATCATCAGCCGCCCCGGGTTGTTCGCTCGCCTCGAACCCCGGCTGCGACCACTCGGGGTGCCGATCATCTACTGGGCCCACGACCTCCACTACGTGCGCCTCGGCCTGCAGGCGAGGTTTCATAGCCGGCTCGCTGCCCGGGCGCCGCAAGCAATGCGCCTGGTCGAGGAGCAGTGTTTCCTCCGCGCCGACCTGGCGGTGCTGCCCACGACCACCGAGGCGGAGCGGGTCAGGAACGAGTTCCCCGGGGCCCGCGCGGTGGCCACGCGTTACTTTTCGATGCCCGAGCAACCGCTTGCCGCCGGCCCTCCGTTAGGCGAGCGGATCGTCTTCCTGGGCGGCGAGCACCACGCCCCCAACCGCGACGGGGTCGAGTGGTTCCTCGGTGAGGTCTGGCCGGGGACCCGGGAGCGCAACCCGGAGGCGGAGTTGGTTGTGGCGGGACGATGGCACCGGGCGAAGCCGTGGCCATCCGGAGTGCGCTTCACCGGGGTCATCCCCGAACCCGACCTCGATGCGCTGCTCCGCTCGGCACGGATCGGCATCGCCCCGCTCCGGTTCGGAGCCGGGATGAAGCGCAAGACCCTGCATTATCTCTCCCACGGGCTCCCCGTGATCGGAACCGGCTTCGCCGTCGAAGGCCTCGAAACCGACGAGTCGGGCTCGGTCGCCGGAGTGCTGCACGCCGAGACCGCCCCGGAATGGGAGCATGCCATCGGTTCGCTCGCCGACCCTGATCTGTGGATGCGCCTCTCCCGGGCAGGTCAACGCTACGTGCGAGAGGCCTTCTCGATACAACGCTTTCGCGACGGGCTGGCGTTCGTCCTGAACGAGGCCAGCCGCGACCCCGATTAGGCTCGCCCCCCTTGAATCGATCCACCACCCTCGTCATCAACCGCCCCTCCGTCATCTTCGACGTACAGGGCGACGAGGCCGTGATCATCGATCTGACCACAGGTCGCTACTTCCGCCTCGATGTCCCGAGCACCGCCCTGTGGTTGCAATTCGCCACTCCTGCCTCACCGGCTTCGGTGCTCGGGACGTGCACAACCGCCGGGGCGCTCGACTTCCGCCTCGACGGCATCGTCGCCGACCTGATAGAGCGCGGGCTGCTCCGTCCCCCCAACGGCTCGGACGGCGGTGCCACGCTCCTTGCAGCCCCTTCGGCGCCGTGGGAGTTTCAGGGATTCGACCTCGAGGAGTTCACCGACCTCGAGGACATACTCGGCCTCGACCCCATCCACGAGGTGGATCCGGAGAAGGGCTGGCCTCACGCCGCCCCGGGCTGAAGCGACGATGCATCGGCTCCTCGAAGATCTGCGGCACGCCCGGGACCACGCCCGCTCCCTGGCCACCGTCTCGCGCCGTTTCGGCTTTGGAGCGCGCCACCTGGTGATCCACGGCACGCCAGGCGATGCGGACATCATGCCGGACGGCGATCTCGTGGGGGGCGAGGCGTCGAGCGACCCCGTGGACCTCTATCTGATCGATCGTGCCACCTCCGAGTCGCTGCGATATCCCACGGTCGCCCTGTCCGCCTACGGGGCGATCCGGGAGAGCCTGGCCACCGAGTGGGTCGTGCTGCACAACCCCGACACCGGGCGCGTGCTCGCCCTCGACACCGCCGAACGCTCCGCCCTGTATCACCCGGGCGAACCCCTGCCGCCCCGTGACCGGGCGGAGTTCTGCCGCCCCCTGCTGCACTGGCTGGCCGTGGGCGATGGCAATGTGGTGCTGCACGCCGGCGCCGTGGCCCGTCACGGCCGCGCCCTGATCGTCGCCGGAGCGGGTAGTGCCGGCAAGACGACTCTGATCCAGGCCTGCCTCGACGCCGGATTCGCCATGCTCGGCGACAACGTCGTCGAGGTGACCCGGGCCGACCATGGTCCCTCCCGGGTGATCGGCGTGTACCCGACGGTAAAGGTGCGCCCCGACCCGGTGGTACCGCCGGCCACGGGCTGGCCGGCACCGCGGTGGGACGATGAGGCCTCCAAAGACATCTACTCGCTGGGCGAGACCCTCGGGATCGGGTTTACCGCCGAGCCGCAGGACATCGCCGGCCTACTGGTCCTCGACCCTGCGGCCCCCGCAAGCCCGGCGGAAATGCCCCTCGGCACAGCCATGTTCATGGTGGCCCCCAACACCGTCGGACAATTCCCGCTCTTCGAAGAGGAGGTGCTGCGGCGCACCGGGGCCGTGCTGGGGCGCCTCCGGATCCATACCATGGGTCGGGTGCCACCCGCTGAGATCGCAGGTCTGGTGGGATCCCTGCTCGATGTGCCTTCGAAATGACCCGGGAGAATCCAGTAGTGGACGTAGACGTGATCATTCCGGTGTACAACGGCGCGCCCTTCGTGGGCGAGGCGATCGACAGTGCTCTGACACAGGAGTTTGCCGGTTCCGTAACGGTGTGGTGCATCGATGACGCCTCCACGGACGACTCGCTCGCGGTCCTGGCAACCGCGGCGGGTTCCGACACGAGAGTCAGAGTCCTGCGCAACGAACGCAACCGCGGCGTGGCGGCGGCTCGCAACCTCGGGGTCCGTGCGAGTTCCGCGGAGTTCATCGCCTTTCTCGACCAGGACGACTGCTGGTTCCCAGGCAAGCTGGCGCTCCAACTCGCCACGATCGCCGGAGACCCGGCGCTGGGATACGTAACCGGCCTGCAGGCGATCCAACTCATGGACGGCCACTCGCGGCCGCGTTGGGCACGGCCCGAGTGGTTCGAGCGCCCCCAGCCGGGAAGCATCCCGAGCACATTGCTGGTCCGCCGCCGGGTGTTCCTCGAGGTTGGCCCTCTCGACGAGACCATGACACACGGCGGTGACGACACCGACTGGTTCGCTCGCGCCCGCCGACGCGGCATTCCATATCGAATGTTGGAGGTCCCCGTGACGACACGGCGGATCCACTCCCGGAACCGTTCCGACGCTCCCGGCAACGAGGGCGACCTGCTCACGGCGGTACGCCGCCATCTCACCGAGCCCGGGGCGGCCCCGTGACGATCGAGCTGGACGTCGTGATACCGGTACGCGACGTCAACCGTTACCTCGGAGAGACACTGGCCTCGGTGCGCCGCCAGGAGGGCGTCGCCTGCTCCGTGATCGTGGTCGATGCCGGGAGTTTCGAGCCGATAGCGCTGCCCGCCCCGTTCGACGCCGACCCCGCGATGCGGCTGATCCGCAGCGACCTCCCGCTCACCGCGGGTGTCGGTCGCAACCGCGGTGTCGCCGAGGGCAACGCCCCATGGATCTCCTTTATCGACGCCGATGATCTCTGGCCGCCGGGGAGCCGGCACGCTCTGTTGAGCGAGGCGCGGCTCCACGGAGCCGACATCGTTGTGGGGACGATGCGGACCTTTCACTCCGACGAGGACTCGCGGCGGCTCGAGGGACCGCAGGGCATTCGCCCCGCAAATCTGGCAGGCGGGATCGTCCTCTCCCGCGAGTGCTGGAACCGCGTCGGCCCGTTCGATCCGGCGCTGCGCACGGGGGAGTTCGTGGACTGGTTCCTCCGCGCCCAGACCCACCTGGCACGGATCGTGACCATCGCGGACCTGGTTCTGGAGCGCCGGATCCACCTCGAGAGCACCACGGCGAACCAGATCGGGGACCGCGACGACTACCTGCGAGTGGTGCGGAAGTGGATGACACGGAACGGCTGATCGTCGTCGCCGCGCTGGCTCCCCCGGAGCGCGCCGCGGCGGCGTGGCGCCAGTGGAAGGCGTCGGTGCCGATCGCCGAAGCGACCGGCATGCTCACCTGGGCCGGCGGGTATATGCACCGCAATCTGGCCGCGGCCGGAATCTCCGAGCCGTACCTGGCGGGGATCTACCGTCACAACCTCCTGCTCAATGTGAGCCGGCTGCGCGCGGCCTTGCCGATCCTCACCGCGCTGACGGCGCGTTGGCCGATCACCCCGCTGAAGAGCTTCGGCATGGGCGAGGACGCCCACGCCCGAGGCCTGCGCCCCCTTGCCGACATCGACCTGTGGCTGCCCTTCGGCCATATCCACCAGGCCGCTGACCTCCTCGGCGAGGACGGGTTCGCCCCCCTGCTCGACGTCGACAACCGGGAGTTCGAGCATCGCATCCTTCCCCAGCGCGGATCGTGGAACTACCTCCACCCCTCGGGGGTCGACATCGATCTGCACTGGCGTCTTCTCGATCACCTCGACGCCGCTACCGGCGAAGACCTCGTCGCCGGGCATGGCACTTTGGCCGACTCCGAGTTCGGCACGATCCGCCGGCTCGATGACGAGCTCATGCTCTGCTGCCTGGTGGCCCACTTCCGCTCCGAGGGGATGCTGTTCAACCATGGGCTCTTCGACGTGGCCCATCTCATGCAGCGCGTCGACCCGACCAGGCTCGGTGCCCTCGCCGCCCGCCTCGAAGTGGCGCGTGAGTTGCTCGACACCGCGGCAACCCTGCGACAACTCGTCGGTGACGCCGCCCCGCCCGCCTTTGCCGAACTCGAGCAGGCACTGGCGCCACACGCCGCCACCCAGCCGCTCCCCGCCGAGGTCGCAGCTCCCGAGAGCGGGGAGCGCATCCCGGCGCGATACGAGGAGCGGGCTTATCTGGCCCACCCTCGGCTGTATCGGCAGTGGACCGAGCGCGGTCGTCCTGAACGGCTGGAACGAATCGTGTGCCGCTGGGGCGGTTTCACCAGGACTCCCCGTGGGCGCCAACGAGCCACCCAGAAGCCGCGCCTTTATCCCACCGAGATCGGCATTCTCGGACCCGGCTGGCACTACCTGTATCCCGGTGACGGCTATCGCTGGGCCAACCTGCCCGATGCCCGCGTCTTGTTCCGCAGCGTTCCCCGCTCCGTCAACCGGGTTCGCATCGAACTGAGTACTGCCTGGCCGATCACGGGGGCGAGCACGATCGAGGTGCGGGCCAACGGACGCCACATCGGGGTGATGGAGCGCACCACCGCCGTCGGCGAGTTCCCAATCCCCCGGGCCCGTCGAGTCGAGTTGAGCCTGCGCCCTCTGGGCGACCGGCGCTGGATCGGAACCGGTATCGCCGAGCAGACCCACCGGCTGCTGGCACCGGTGCGCAGCATCGAGTTGTTGTGACCGAACGGATCGCGGCTTCCGCCGACCCTGTTGAACGTCGTGCTGCCGACTACTGTTGGCCGGACCGTCCGGAGTTGCGAGAACGCGAGAGACGGCCCTTACCGGGTCCACTGTCCACCAGAAGGCACCGCGTGATGAATCGTCGCACTCGGTGCGTTGTCGGGTTCACTCTGCTCATAGGCGCCTGCGCGTCGGCTGATACCGCCTCGCCGCTGACGATTGCCTCGGCTACCACGCTCCCGACCACTGCAGACCCTGCCGGAACGCAGCCGGCGCCAACGGTCGTCTCCACGACGACGGGCAGTTCCACCTCGACCTCCACCACTGCCGCGCCCACAACCACGATTGATCCGCTGGCGCCTGCCCGCGAGGCCTTCCTGGTGATGGAGACCGAGTGGGAAACCAATTCCGACATCGCCCTCAACACGCACGGCGACGACCTATACACAATCCTGTGGGAGGATCAGCCCGACTGGTGCGCCGACCAGGCGATCGTCGATGCGAAGTGGGCAAGCGACATCACCGGCTACGCCTGGCCGCCGGAGCTTGCAGCGAGCGCGGACGAGCTTGTCGTAGCCCTGACCGTCCGGAGCGGCGTCTTCGAGGAGTGCTCACGATTGCCCGGGACGTTTTACGGTCAGAGTCCGATCTTCGACCGAACCGATGCCGCATACATTGGACTCAACATCGCGCGAGGCAAACTCCGCTTGGACCTCGGCCTGCGTTGAGAGTGGCTGATTGACGGGTTGCCCCACCGTCGTTCACGCGTCCCCTCTGATCGTTGCGGCGACGACCATTCAGGGGCAGAAGCGGCCTCATAGGGAGATCCCGTCCCCTCCGGAGCGGCGATCACACCCGACCCGCCCTGCTACCCGAGAAACTCCCCGATCACGGCAAAGCACCGCTCCATGGCATCGACCCGGACGCTCTCGTCGGCGCGATGAGCCAGTGCCACCTCGCCGGGTCCGTAGTTCACCGCCGCCAGTCCGCGCCCGGTGAGGCGGGCGACGTCGGTCCATGCGGTCTTGGCGGACACAACCTCCACCAGACCGCGCAACCGGTCCAGATGGGGGTTCCGCTCGGGGATCGGCGCCGCCGGGGCGCGGTCGACGATCTCCACCGCATCGGCCGCGGCGCACACCTCCCGTACCAGCGCCTCAGCCTCCTCCATGGTGCGATCCGGGGGAAAGCGGTGGTTGAGGTTCAGGCTGAAGTGGGCGGGTATCACGTTGCGGGCCACACCACCCGAAGCGGTGGTGACGGCGAAGGTCTCCTTGAAGGTGAGACCGGACAGGGTGACGTCGCGCCAAGCGCGCCCTTCGATCATGGCAAGCCACCCGGCCGCCTTGGTGATGGCGTTCTCCCCGAGCCAGGGACGGGCGCTGTGGGCGGCGACGCCGTGGAACTCCACCGTGGCGTTGATCGCCCCCTGGCAGCCGAGTTGGAGTTCGCCGTCGGTCGGCTCCATCACGATGGAGAACTCGGCATCGAGTAGCTCGGGAGACTCGTCGAGGACGCGCTCCAAACCGTTACCCGCCGCGGGTCCCTCCTCGGCGTCGTAGAACACGCCGCTCACGTCGAAGGGCCCCCTGGCCACGCCGGCGTCCTCAAGCAGGGCGATCATCACCGCCAGGCCGGACTTCATGTCGCTGGCACCGCGACCGTGCACCCGTCCGTCCTCCACCCGTGCCGGCAGGTTCCCCTGCACCGGCACGGTGTCGAGATGCCCGTAGAGGGCGATGAGCGGTCTGCCGGTGCGCCTCCCGACCACGACGGAGTTTCCGATCACTCTGGAGTCGAGATGCGAGAGACGTTGGG
>CAYTTU010000031.1:0-4632 GCA_964440905.1 uncultured Acidimicrobiia bacterium
CGATGAGCCATGAGCCATGAGCCATGAGCCATGAGCCATGAGCCATGAGCCATGAGCCATGAGCCATGAGCCATGAGCCCCAGGCTCCGAAGCCCAGACGCACACGACCCTAACCCCTAACCCCTAACCCCTAACCCCTAACGCCTAACCCCTAACCCCGACCCCCTAACCCCTAACCCCTAACCCCTAACCCGAGGTAGGTGTCGGGTGTCGGGCGTCGGGTGTCGGGCTTCGGGTGTCGGGTGTCGGGTGTCGGGTGTCGGGCGTCGGGCGTCGGGCGTCGGGTAGCGTCCCATCCCGTGCCGTTGCTACCCGAGGCCCCCGCCACCTCTCCCGCCCTCGACCGTCGCAGCGTGATCCTGTACGTGTCGGCGACGGTACTGCTGGTGCTGTTCGAGTACTTCGCCCTGCCGGGGCGGTTTCTCGCCTCTTCGTGGCCGGATCGCATCGTGGACTGGTGGGGTGAGGGCGCCGCCGAGTACCGGGTGTTGCTCGGCTACCAGTGGTGGGGGATCGCCAGCCTGGTGCTGCGGGTTCTCATCCCGGCGGCGATCGTCGTGTTCGTCCTCCGCGAGCGCCCCGGCGACTTCGGATTCCGGTTGCGCGGCCAGCGGTCGCAATGGCAGCCATACCTCATCGCCCTGGTGGTGATGATCCCGATCGTTTTCATCATCTCGCTGCTGTCGTCGTTCCAGGCCAAGTACCCGCTCTACGACTTCGCCATCCTCGGCGGATGGCACTTCTGGGGGTTCCACCTCTTCTATGGGCTGCAGTTCCTCGGCCTGGAGGCCTTCTTCCGCGGTTTCATGCTGTTCGGGCTGTACCCCCGCCTGGGCAATCACGCGGTGGCGGTGATGATGATCCCCTACGTGATGATCCACTTCGGCAAACCGCTGCCGGAGACGCTGGCGGCGATCGTCGCCGGGTTCGTACTCGGCTGGCTCGCCATCAAGTCGAAGTCGTTCCTCTGGGGGTGGATGCTCCACTGGGGCGTGGCTCTCACCATGGACGTCGTGGTGATCTGGCGGGAGCTGGGGATCGACGGGTTGCGCGCGGTGCTGTTCTAGCCCCGCACCGCCACTCGCCCGGCGACGATGTCCCCGGCCAGGCTCTCGAGTTCGGCGGCGAGCTCGTCGGGTACCCGGTTCGCGAGGTCGTGGAATGGCGCCAGGCCGACACCTTCGTTCTCCAGGTTCCCGAGGAACTGGTTGCCCAGGGCGGAGATGACCACGATGTTCTGGATCGTCTTGTACACCGCCACGTCGTAACGCTTCAGGACCGAGGTGAGCAGCACCGGGGCGCAATCCGCTGCCGCACCGTGCCAGTCCCAGTCCTTGCCGATGACCAGCACGGTCCCGTCGGCCAGTGCCGCCGCGGTGCAGGCTCCCTCGCCGGCTCGGTCGGCCACCGGGAAGATCACATCGGCGCCGAGGTCGACCAGCTCCTGGGCGGCGGCTTGACCCTCCTCGCGGGAGACGAAGTCGGCGGTGAATAGGCCCTCGGTTCCGTCCCAACCAACCACCGTCGTCACCGTTCCATGTACCACGTCGTGATGCATCGCCCCGCGGCGGAACCCATCCATGTATGCGGTCACCGGCGGGATGTCGAGTCCGCCGAACGTCCCGATGATCCCGGTGGTGGTCATCCCCGCCGCCAGGTATCCGGCAAGGAAGGCCGCTTCGTCGACCTGGAACGTGAGCCCGCGCACGTTCAGCGGCGGCGGCGATCCCCAGGGATCGAACGCACCCACAGGATGGTCGAGGATGGCGAAGCGGCCACCGGGGTTGTCGCGGGAAGCGACGGCGGTCTCGGGGGCCATCAGCACCCCAGTGGTCACCACCAGATCGCATTCCATCTCGAGCGCGGCGTCGATGTTGCGCCGGTAGTTGCTCTCGTCGTTCGACCGGAGGAATTCGATCGCCACCCCGAAGTCGGCCGCAGCCTGCTCCATGCCCGTCCAGGCGACCTGGTTGATCGGCTGGTCCTCGATCCCGCCGAAGTCGGACACCTGGCAGGCGAGCAGCCCTGCACCGGGCGGTGGCACCGTGGTGACGGTGGGACCGGTAGTGGTGGAGCCCGCGGCGTCGGTGGTGGAGGTGGTCTCCGAAGTGGTGGTGACGCCGGCGATGGGGCTGCCGCAGGCGCCTAGCAACAACGCCACCAGCACTGCGGCGGAGAGATGGCTGGTGGATTTCATCGCGTGTCTCCGCATCGCCGGGGCCACTTTAAGGGGGGCTGGCTGGGGTGTGGAATGGCCCCCAGGGTCCTCCGCCCGTGGCCCCGGACCGAAGCGGCGGGTAGCGTCGCGACCATGAGCACTGCCTTCCGTGCCGATCTTGCCGCCCGCACCGCCACCCTCCGTCAGGACGGCCTGTTCAAACAGGAAAGGGTCATCTCCTCCCCGCAGTCGGCCCGGATCCGGCTCGCCGACGGGTCCGAAGTAGTCAACCTGTGCGCCAACAACTACCTCGGGCTGGCCGATCATCCTGCCCTGGTGGAGGAGGCCCAACGCGCCCTGGACCGCTACGGCTACGGGATGGCGTCGGTGCGGTTCATCTGCGGCACTCACGCGGTGCATCGCGAACTCGAGGAGCGTGTCGCCGCCTTTCTGGGCATGGAGGACGCCATCCTCTATTCATCGTGCTTCGACGCCAACACCGGTCTCTTCGAGACCCTGCTCGACGAGCCCGATGCGGTCATCTCCGACTCGCTCAATCACGCCTCGTTGATCGATGGGATCCGGCTGTGCAAGGCGACCCGCCATCGCTATGCCAACAACGACATGAGCGAACTGGAAGCCCGTCTCGACGAGGCCCGCACCAGCCGCTACCGGCTGATCGCCACCGACGGCGTGTTCTCCATGGACGGAGTACTTGCCGACCTCGCCGCCATCGCCGATCTCGCCGCCGGGCACGACGCCATGGTGCTCGTGGACGACTCCCACGCCGTTGGTTTTGTGGGAGCCCGGGGCCGGGGCACCCCGGAGGCCACCGGCACCATGGGCCGCATCGACCTGCTCACCGGAACCTTTGGCAAGGCACTTGGTGGGGCCTCGGGGGGATACACCGCCGGTCCTGCTGAGGTGATCGGGTGGCTGCGACAACGGTCACGGCCTTATCTGTTCTCCAACTCGCTGGCGCCGGTGATCGCCGCCACGACACTGCGGGCCCTCGACCTGATCGACGAGTCCGATGAATTGCGCGCCGGCCTCGCTGCCAACGCCGCGTTGTTCCGTCAGGGGATGAGCGCCGCCGGCTTCAACCTCTCCGGGGCCGGGCACCCCATCATCCCGGTGATGCTCGGCGATGCCCGCCTCGCCACCGCCATGGCAGCGCGTCTCCTCGACGAGGGCCTGTACGTCATCGGGTTCTCCTTCCCGGTGGTCCCACAGGGCCAGGCCAGGATCCGCACCCAGATGTCGGCGGCGCACACCACCGCGGACATCGAGTTCGCGGTCGACGCCTTTACCCGGGTGGGGCGGGAACTGGAGGTGGTGTCGTGAGGGCACTGGTCAAGTCGAAACGGGAGCCGGGCCTGTGGATGGAGGAGGTCGAGGTTCCCCGACCCGGGGACCGTGAGGTGCTGATCCGGGTGCGCAAGACCTCGGTGTGCGGGACCGACCTCCACATCCTCAAGTGGGATCACTGGGCCGAGGAGACCATTCCCGTCCCGATGGTGATCGGCCACGAGTTCATGGGCGAGATCGTCCGTCTCGGCGCCGAAGCCCAGGGCCTCGAGGTGGGCCAAAGGGTCTCCGGTGAGGGGCACATCACCTGTGGCCACTGTCGCAACTGCCGCGCCGGGCGCCGTCACTTCTGTCACAACCATCTCGGTCTCGGCGTGACCCGTCCCGGGGCCTTTGCCGAGTACGTGTCGATCCCCGCCGAAAACGTCTTTCCGGTACCCGACCACATCACGGACGACATCGCCGCGGTTCTCGACCCGCTGGGCAACGCCGCCCATACCGCGCTGGAGTTCGAGCTCGTCGGGGAGGATGTATTGATCACCGGGGCGGGGCCGATCGGGATGATGGCGACGGCCATCGCCCGCCACATCGGCGCCCGGTTCGTCGTGGTGACCGACGTCAACCCCTATCGCCTCGACCTGGCGGCACGCATGGGCGCCGATCGAATCGTCGACGTTCGCCACGGGCATCCTCGCGACGTGATGGCGGACCTGGGGATGACCGAGGGGTACGACGTCGGCATGGAGATGTCCGGACACGGCGACGCCTTCAACCAGATGTTGGCCGCCATGAATCACGGGGGGAAGATCGCGGTGCTGGGGATCCCCCCGGACGAGGTGACCCTCGATCTCAATGCGGTGATCTTCAAGGGACTCACCGTTCGGGGTATCTACGGCCGGCGCATCTTCGAGACCTGGTACAAGGTTGCGGCGATGCTGCAGAGCGGCCTCGACGTGTCGGCGGTGGTCACCCACCGATTCCCCGTGGAGCAGTACGAGGAGGCCTTCGATGTGGTGGCGGGCGGAGAGTGCGGGAAGGTCGTGCTGGACTGGGGGAGCTGACAGCTGTCAGCCGACAGCTGTCAGCTTTCAGTTACAGTCCCCGTCCGGTCACCGGGGCTTCTAGAAGGGATCGGAACATGCGTCGCAAGGTCATCATCATCGGCG
>CAYTTU010000032.1:0-17751 GCA_964440905.1 uncultured Acidimicrobiia bacterium
TCGGCGATCTCCTCCAGCGGGAGAAAGGTGTAGAGGCGAAGGAACCGCCCGGCGTCGGCGTCGGGGACGTTGCGGAACCACTGGTAGAACGCATAGGGGCTGGTTTCGTCGGCGGCGAGCCACACCGCCTCGCCGGTGGACTTGGAGAACTTGCGCCCATCGGAGCGTTCCACCAGCGGCCACACCAGCCCAAAGGACTGCCCACCGTGAAGGCGGCGAACCAGGTCCACTCCGGCGACGATGTTGCCCCACTGGTCGGAGCCCCCGATCTGGAGACGGCACCCCTCAGTGGCATAGAGGTGGGCGAAGTCGTAAGCCTGGAGGAGCTGGTAGGAGAACTCGGTGTAGGAGATGCCCTGTTCGCGCTCCTCGAGCCGGCGGCGCACCGACTCGCGGGCGATCATCTGGTTCACCGAGAAGTGCTTGCCCACGTCGCGCAGGAACTCGACATAGCCGAGCCGGCTCAGCCAGGAGTGGTTGTCCACCAGGATGCCGGCATCTGCACTGGAGAGGTCGACCACCCGGGACAACTGTTCGCGGATCCGGGCGATGTTGGCCTCGACCCGGGCGTCGTCGAGCAGCTCCCGCTCCTCGTCGCGTCCCGAGGGATCTCCGATACGCCCGGTGCCCCCGCCGGCGAGGGCAATCGGCCGGTGCCCGGCGCGTTGCAGCCACGCCATCGCCATCATCCCGATCAGGTTGCCGATGTGCAATGACGATGCCGTGGGGTCCGCCCCGTAGTAGAAGGTGACGCGCTCGGCAGCCAGGAGTGCGTGCAGTCCGTCACGGTCGGAGACATCGGCTACGAAGCCGCGTTGCTCCAGGGTCTCCAGGGGGTGGGTCATCGGCGCCCGAGGGTAGCGACCCCTCTCCGACCGATCACACCACACCCCCGATGGCGAGCGACACCACGAGCACCACGACCCACACCGCGGCTCCGCCACCGACCACGGCGACACGGATCCACCGTGGAATCTGGCTGTGCCCGACGGCGTGATAACCGACCACTCCGGCAATGGGGATGGCGAACACCACCGCCAGCCAGGCGATCACGGCGGGCCGCCCGAGGTCGTCGCGCCGGGTGAGGTCACCAACGGCGAGCGCCACCCAGGTGGCGAGGAGAGCGACGGGGAGCAGGTAGCCCCACAGGCCGAGGACGATCTGCCAGACGCCGGGGGCGGACACCGGGATGCCGTTCACGAGGACCTCCTGTCGCGGGAGTGGGGGTAGCGAGTCGAGCGTGGGCAAGGGGATGGAGTCGAGATCGGGGGCCACGAACACGTCGATAGCCGGGCGGGCCGGTGCGGTGGCGGCGTCGGGCATTTGCGGCTGCGCCGGGGGTGCTGGCAGGGTGCGCCAGTCCCCGGCGGGGAACGACCCGGTCCCGGATTGGACGACGTAGCCGAGGCTGAGGAAGGTGGCGGCGTACTCGCCACCGAATGGGAAGCGGAATCCGGTGCAGGGAAGCATCAGCTGCAGGCCGGGAGGAGCGGAGGTGCGGAACCGGTTGCCGGAGAAGCAGTTGCCGGATCCGGCGGGTCCCGCCAGGGCGAGATCGGCGACCCCGCTGCCCGTGACGACGTTGTCGGCGACTCGTGCAGAGCGGCTGAAGAAGAAGTTGTCGTCGAGGTTGACCGTCACCAGGATCCCGTAGCGATCGTGGCCCACGACCAGGTTGCGCTCCACCCGGTCGTTGACGGTGCCGGCGAGGATGATCCCGTTCCCGAAAGTGGTGAATTCGGTGGCGGCGCCGGCGGCATCGGGATTGGAGTTGCCCACGATCAGGTTGCCCACGATGGTGTTGTCTCGCGCCGGAGGGTCGAGCTCGGAGTCGAGCGAATTGGGAACGATCCCGGACATGTTGCTGCGGAACACCGACTCGACGATATAGAGGTCTCCACCGGCGTTGGTGCCCGAGTAGCCCAGGCCGCTGTTCTCGCCGATCACGTCGCGTAGCACCGCACGGCAGGGGTAACACTGGCCGACGTAGTACGCCGCATCGACTGCCCCCGACGAGTAGGAGTGCTCGATCAGCCCGTCCACCGCGTCGAAGGCGTAGATGCCGTAGTCGCCGACGTCGTAGACAGTCAGATACGAGCCGCGGTATCCGGTGACCCCGGTCCAGTAGAACCCGTTGAGTGTGTAGTAGCGGGCCGTGAGGTTCTCGATGGCGACGCCGTCGGCTCCCACCACCTGGATGGCGTGGACCAGGGTGAGTCCACCGTCGAGGATCGTGGTGTTGCGATCCAGCCCCCTGATGGTGAGCGACGGAGTGGTGACCCGCACCGACTCGCGGTACACCCCCGGCGAGATCAGAATGAGATCACCCGGATCGGCGGCATCCACCGCTTGCTGGATGGTGGGGTGGTCGGCGGGGACCGCGATCGTGACTCCGCTGGGTGACGCAACCGGCGCTGGGCCGTCGGGAGCCGCCGGGAGCGGGGTGTCGTCTCCGACGACGATCACGCCCGCCATGCCGCCGCCGTCGGGGGTGCCGTGGAAGGAGCAGAAGTAGGGGAACACCCCGGCGGTGCCGAACGTGCGGATGTACCTGCCGTCGCGGGGGATGATCTCCGCCGAGCGCCAGGAGAAGTCGGCGGCGATCACGTTGTGGGTGTTGGTCCCGCCAAACGACCACTCGATCGTGCCCCCGACGGGGATTCGGACCACGGCGGGCGAGTACTCGTCGTCGACCACCCGTAGGGGCACCGAACCCGGGGCGGAGTCGCCTGCGCAGCCGACCAGCAGCGCCCCGACGACCAGTCCGCCCAGGAGGAGGGGGAGGCGGACCGGGGCGGGGTGGGCTGGCGGCACGGTCCGCAACGCTAGAGCCCGATCCGGCCCATTGCGGGAAGATCTGCCGTCTTGACTGGCCGGGAGGTGGTGCCTACTATTCCGGCCCCGCTTCAGACGGCGCGTTGGCGCGCATGCCGAAGCGGGTTCGACTCGGCTCCTTGACAACTGAACAGTGTGCCAAAAGCCAGTTTTGCCTTCCGGGATGGTGGGTTCGTCCCATCGCGCCCGGGAGGCCGTACTCGAGTAAACGGCGCCGGCCCCAGGGCTGGCGCCAGCATCAGTGACAACAGCTGATGCCAGATGTGGGCGCAGGGTTTGGCCAGGCGCTCACTACAAACTCGAAAACACGAGATCCCGGCCCTTCGGGGCTTGGTCTTTCGTTGGAGAGTTTGATCCTGGCTCAGGACGAACGTTGGCGGCGTGCCTAATGCATGCAAGTCGAACGAGGAGCCCTTTCCGGGTAACCGGAGGGGGTTTCCTAGTGGCGAACGGGTGAGTAACACGTGAGAAACCTGCCCCGGAGACCGGAATAGCCCAGGGAAACTTGGATTAATGCCGGATGTCCTCGGATGGTCGCATGGTCGACCGAGGAAACAGTCCGCTGCTCCGGGATGGTCTCGCGGCCTATCAGCTAGTTGGCGGGGTAACGGCCCACCAAGGCGACGACGGGTAGCTGGTCTGAGAGGACGATCAGCCACACTGGGACTGAGACACGGCCCAGACTCCTGCGGGAGGCAGCAGCAGGGAATTTTGCACAATGGACGAAAGTCTGATGCAGCGACGCCGCGTGGGGGATGAATGCCTTCGGGTTGTAAACCCCTTTCAGGAGGGACGAAGCGAAAGTGACGGTACCTCCAGAAGAAGCCCCGGCCAACTACGTGCCAGCAGCCGCGGTAATACGTAGGGGGCGAACGTTGTCCGGATTTATTGGGCGTAAAGAGCTCGTAGGCGGCTCAGCAAGTCGGCCGTGAAAGCCCGGGGCTCAACCCCGGGATGCCGGTCGAAACTGCTGTGGCTAGGGTCCGGTAGAGGAGAGTGGAATTCCCGGTGTAGCGGTGAAATGCGCAGATATCGGGAGGAACACCAGTAGCGAAGGCGGCTCTCTGGGCCGGTACCGACGCTGAGGAGCGAAAGCTAGGGGAGCAAACAGGATTAGATACCCTGGTAGTCCTAGCCGTAAACGTTGGGCACTAGGTGTGGCGGACTCATTGACGTCTGCCGTGCCGCAGCTAACGCATTAAGTGCCCCGCCTGGGGAGTACGGTCGCAAGGCTAAAACTCAAAGGAATTGACGGGAGCCCGCACAAGCGGCGGAGCATGCGGCTTAATTCGATGCAACCCGAAGAACCTTACCTGGGCTTGACATCATGGGAAATCCCACAGAGATGTGGAGTGCGTAAGCGCCCATGACAGGTGGTGCATGGCTGTCGTCAGCTCGTGTCGTGAGATGTTGGGTTAAGTCCCGCAACGAGCGCAACCCCTGTCCTATGTTGCCAGCGGATTATGCCGGGGACTCATAGGAGACTGCCGGGGACAACTCGGAGGAAGGCGGGGACGACGTCAAGTCATCATGCCCCTTATGTCCAGGGCTGCACGCATGCTACAATGGCAGGTACAACGGGCTGCGATCCCGCGAGGGTGAGCGAATCCCTAAAAGCCTGTCTCAGTTCGGATTGGAGTCTGCAACTCGACTCCATGAAGTCGGAGTCGCTAGTAATCGCGAATCAGCCAAGTCGCGGTGAATACGTTCTCGGGCTTTGTACACACCGCCCGTCACATCACGAAAGTCGGCAACACCCGAAGTCAGTGGCCCAACCCGCAAGGGGGGGAGCTGCCGAAGGTGGGGTTGGCGATTGGGATGAAGTCGTAACAAGGTAGCCGTACGGGAACGTGCGGCTGGATCACCTCCTTTCTAAGGAGCAAACGAGACCCTTCACGGGTCTCAAGCTACCTAGTCAATGGACTGGCTATTCATCTCCGGCGTTCGGGATCCACTTCGGTGGGCACCGGGCTGCCGGCTGTGGGCACACTGTTCAGTGGTGAGGGAGTCGGGGTTCGCCTCGATTGCCCCGGCACCTTGAGAACTGCATAGCGAGCACAATCGTCTTGGTATCAACATGATTCAAGCTACAAAGGGTCTTTGATGGATGCCTTGGCGTTGGGAGCCGATGAAGGACGTGGCAGGCTGCGATAAGCCTCGGGGAGTCGTCAAGCAGACTTTGATCCGGGGATGTCCGAATGGGGAAACCCGACTGGGGTCATGCCCAGTCACACTGGTCTGAATCTATAGGACCAGAAGAGGCAACCGGGGGAATTGAAACATCTCAGTACCCCGAGGAATGGAAAGCAATAGCGACTCCCTTAGTAGCGGCGAGCGAAACGGGAAGAGCCCAAACCAGCGTGGTGTGATAGGCCGGTGCCGTTGTCACGCTGGGGTTGTGGGAACCATCTGACGACCCACCGGGGTCGTCGAGGAGTTACCAACTCAGGTGCTAGTCGAATCCGCCTGGAAAGGCGGGCCACAGAAGGTAACAGCCCTGTAGGCGAAAGCACACTGAGCTCCTGGTGGAGTTCCCAAGTAGCACGGGGCACGTGAAATCCCGTGTGAATCCGCGAGGACCACCTCGTAAGGCTAAGTACTACCCAACGACCGATAGTGAACTAGTACCGTGAGGGAAAGGTGAAAAGCACCCCGGTGAGGGGAGTGAAATAGAACCTGAAATCGAAGACCTACAAGCAGTCGGAGGGTCACTTCGGTGACCTGACGGCCTGCCTTTTGAAGAATGAGCCGGCGAGTTAGTGATACGTGGCAAGGTTAAGGCGTGAGCCGTAGCCGCAGCGAAAGCGAGTCTGAATAGGGCGTTCAGTCGCGTGTCCTAGACCCGAAGCCGAGTGAGCTATCCATGGGCAGGGTGAACCGAGGGTAAGACCTCGTGGAGGCCCGAACCCACCAAGGTTGAAAACTTGGGGGATGACCTGTGGATAGGGGTGAAAGGCCAATCAAACTCGGCGATAGCTGGTTCTCCCCGAAATAGCTTTAGGGCTAGCGTTGCGAGTTCCACCTTGGGGGTAGAGCACTGTTTGGGTTAGGGGGCCAACAAGCTTACCGACCCCAGTCAAACTCCGAATCCCAGGGTGCCACATCGCGGCAGTCAGACCGTGGGGGATGAGCTTCACTGGTCAAAAGGGAAACAGCCCAGATCGCCAGCTAAGGTCCCGAAGTCTGGACTAAGTGGGAAACGATGTGGGATTGCACAAACAGCCAGTAGGTTGGCTTAGAAGCAGCCATCCTTTAAAGAGTGCGTAACAGCTCACTGGTCGAGTGGTTCTGCGCGGAAAATGTAACGGGGCTCAAGTCCAGCACCGAAGCTGCGGGATTCCGTCAAGCCCGGCCATGTCCTTCGGGGCATGGTCCAGGCGGCGGGATCGGTAGGGGAGCGTTGAGCGGCCCGAGAAGCGGCGGCGTGAGCCAGCCGTGGAGGCCGCTGAAGTGAGAATGCCGGCATGAGTAGCGAGAGGGGAGTGAGAATCTCCCCCGCCGAAAGTCCAAGGGTTCCTGGGGAAGGCTCGTCCGCCCAGGGTAAGTCGGGTCCTAAGGCGAGGCCGCAAGGCGTAGTCGATGGACAACCGGTTGATATTCCGGTACCACCGTGTGAGCGTCAAGGCCGAGCCCAGTTTGCTAAGGAAAGCCCTTCGGGGCCTACCGACCCAACTGGTATTAGGCCAGCAATGGGATGACGCGGAAGGATAAGCAGGCCCGGGCGTTGGTTGACCCGGGGTAAGCGCGTAGGGCGGGGTCCAGGCAAATCCGGATCCCACAAAGCCCGAGACGTGACGCCGACCCGCTTTTAGGGGAAGCTGCTGAACGTCCATGCCGCCGAGAAAACTCTCTAGCGAGCGCACAGGGTGCCCGTACCCCAAACCGACACAGGTGGACAGGTTGAGAATACCAAGGCGAGCGAGAGAACCGTGGTCAAGGAACTCGGCAAAATTGCCCCGTAACTTCGGGAGATGGGGCGCCCCGGTAAGGTGAGAAGACTTCGCGTCTTCGAGCCTGAGGGGGCCGCAGTGACGAGGCCCAAGCGACTGTTTACTAAAAACACAGCAGCGTGCTAAGTCGTAAGACGACGTATACGCTGTGACGCCTGCCCGGTGCTGGAAGGTTAAGCGGAGAGGTCAGCCACTTCGGTGGCGAAGCTTTGATTCTAAGCCCCAGTAAACGGCGGCGGTAACTATAACCGTTGGCTTCCAACTGGCGGTTGGAAAACTTGGCTATATGCTGGGACATCCGGCGTATCCGGCGGTACCGATTCGTGTCATATCCGGCTTGTACGGTGTTCACATGATCGGTGACAATCCGCCCGGTGCGGACAATCAGCAGGAAACCAAGGAGTCGCCTCTAGATCCGATAGATCCGAACGAGATCTGTGGTGAGGAGGTACTCCTGGGATCCTCAGAGACTATACGCCAGGCACTCCACCAGGAGTGATGAGATAGTCCGACCCCCGTGGCGACACGGGGAATCAGGCGGAAACGACCTGATCACCCGGGAAACCGGGGAGTAACAAGCGTGCCTAAGGTAGCGAAATTCCTTGTCGGGTAAGTTCCGACCTGCACGAATGGCGTAACGATTTGGGCGCTGTCTCGACCACGGACTCGGCGAAATTGCAGTGTGAGTGAAGATGCTCACTACCTGCGACAGGACGGAAAGACCCCGGGACCTTTACTGCAGCTTGACATTGGAGTTTGGTGTCTTATGTGTAGGATAGGTGGGAGACTTGGAAGCGGAGGCGCTAGCCTTCGTGGAGTCAACCTTGAAATACCACCCTTGAGATGTTGAGCTTCTAACCTCGATCCGTTATCCGGATCAGGAACAGTGTCTGGCAGGCAGTTTCACTGGGGTGGTGGCCTCCCAAATTGTAACGGAGGCGCCCAAAGGTTCCCTCAGCCCGGTTGGCAATCGGGCGCAGAGTGTAAGGGCACAAGGGAGCTTGACTGCGAGACCTACAAGTCGAGCAGGTGCGAAAGCAGGGCCTAGTGATCCCATGGTGGCATGTGGAAGCGCCATGGCTCATCGGCTAAAAGGTACCCCGGGGATAACAGGCTTATCTTGCCCAAGAGTCCATATCGACGGCAAGGCTTGGCACCTCGATGTCGGCTCGTCGCATCCTGGGGCAGGAGCATGTCCCAAGGGTCGGGCTGTTCGCCCGTTAAAGCGGCACGCGAGCTGGGTTTAGAACGTCGTGAGACAGTTCGGTCCCTATCCGTCGCAGGCGCAGGAGGTTTGAGAGGAGCTATCCCTAGTACGAGAGGACCGGGATGGACGTACCTCTGGTGTGCCAGTTGTCCTGCCAAGGGCATTGCTGGTTGGCTACGTACGGCACGGATAAGCGCTGAAGGCATCTAAGTGCGAAGCCGGCCTCGAGATGAGACCTCCCACCGCATCAAGCGGGTAAGACCCCTGAGAGAACATCAGGTTGATAGGCCGGAAGTGGAAGTGCAGCAATGCACGGAGCTGACCGGTACTAATCGGTCGAGGGCTTGATTCGATTCCAAGACGTGCGTGCTCGCTATGGAGTGCTCGGGTGACGAGCATTTACCGGTTTCCGGTGGTGATAGCGGCGGGGACCCACCCGTTCCCATTCCGAACACGGAAGTTAAGCCCGCCAGCGCTGATGGTACTTGGGGCGTAGGCCCCCGGGAGAGTAGGTCGCCGCCGGATTTTTCAAGAGTGGGCCGCCCTTAGGGGCGGCCCACTCGCGTGCCTTTACGATGCTCGCTGGGGGAGAAGGAAACATGGGCGGACGACGGACTCAGGGTTCCGATGACCGGTCGGAGCGCCGCGCTACGCCGCCGGTGCCTCGCGCCGGGGAGCGGCGCGACCCCGATCGCCCCCGTCGCGGCCTTGATCGAGAATTGCCACCCGTGGTTCGCAAGAAGTGGGCCGCCGACGGCGACCTCCCCCGCTGGATCCACGACGAGGTGTCGCGGGTGACGGCCAAGCAAAAGATCGCCGGGACCCTGGAGTTGCTGCAGACGGCGGCCGCGGCGTTCGCCGCCGCCAAGCACGGCAAGGCGCGGCACCTGCTCGAGGAGGCCAAAGAGCTCTCCCCCCGGACCGCCACGATTCGCGAACTACTCGGTCTGTCGGCCTACCGGCTGGGGCGCTGGGATCAGGCGCTGCGAGAGCTGCGCACCTTCCGCCGGCTCACCGGGGAAGTGACGCACATGCCGGTGGAGATGGACGTGCTGCGTGCCCTGGATCGTCCCGCAGATGTCGAGGCGACCTGGCACTCCTTCCGACGCATCGGGGGAGAGCGCGACACCGAGCGCGAGGCCCGGGTGGTCTACGCCTCCTTCCTCCTCGATCAGGGCAGGGACCGCGAGGCCTGGGAGGTCTCTGATCCCAAGCGGATGTCCCCGTCGCCTCAGGACAGCGAGCTCCGGGTGTGGTTTGTTGCCGCCCGAGCCGCGGCCCGCCTCGGCGACTTCCGGACGGCGCGCCGCCTCTACGAGACGCTGCAGTCCGCTGCCCCCGGATTCCCCGGACTGGACGAACTCGACCGGGCCACCACAAAAGATGTCAGATGACAGGTCACAGATAACAGATCAAGAGATCGGTTTGATCTGAGGGTCTGTTGTCTGTCATCTGTTATCGAGCCAGCGCCGGATCCCGGAGGCTTGCATGGGCCAGAAGGTGTTCCGGTCGTAGCGGGCGATCACATCTTCGGGATAGCCCTCGACGCGATACCCCGCCAGCACCCAATCCCTCATGTGCTCGGCAAGGGAGCCATCGCCCTCGGCGGCGGATTGGCGCACCCAGTCCACCCATGCCCAGATCCGGGTTTCGGCGGTTGCCAGGGTCGCGTCGGGATTCCGGTCGGGCCCGTAGTGGGCGAACCCGAGGAAGTCGGGCTGGCGGGCGGCAATGCGGTGGAGTTGTTCCGTCACCAGGTGGGGATCGAAGTCTGGGGGAGGGGTGTTGGGATGGACCAAGTGCCCGTGGGGGAATGCCAGGCCCACGGCGTCGCCGATGAGGCAGGCTCCGGTCTCGGGCTCGAAATACACCACGTGGTGGCGGGCATGCCCCGGGGTGTACATGACCTCCACGTGGCGCCCCCCACCCAGCGAGATCCGGGTGCCCTCCTCCAGCACCATCAACCGGTCCGGGGGGACCGGGTCCATGCGTCCCCACAGCCGCAGCATCCCCTCGGGGGTGTAGATCCGCTCGGCCGACGCCCAGAGGCGGGAGGGGTCGGAGAGGTGGGCGGCTCCGGCGGAATGCACTCCGATCTGCGACTCCGGGAAGCGGGCGGCGAAGTGGCCGGCACCCCCGGCATGATCGAGATGGATGTGGGTGACCGCCATCACCGCCACGTCGTCGATCCCCAGTGAGGCCAATGCCTGGTAGAGGTGTCCGATGGTGCGGGAGGGTCCGCACTCGATCAGAACCCGGTTGGGGGTGTCGAAGAGGTAACAGGCGAGGCGTTCCGCCTCGTCGTGCATAAAGGCATCGATCAGATAGAGATCGTGACCGAGAGCCGTGACCGACACATTGGGCATCGCGAAACGATAACCCCGGTTGCCCATCCGGCCGGAGCCATCGACCCGGGCGACCGGGCTATGGGGCGGTGGTCACCTCGATTGCAGCCAAAATGTCGAGGTCGGTGAACGAGTCGATCGTGCCGTCACCCACGCCCATGATCACCAGGGAACCCGCCTCGGTGGTCTTGGCAACCGTCGTGTATACGGTCGCCGTGACGTCGGTTCCATCGTCGGTGACCGTCGAGATCGCCTCGAGTTCTGCGAGTGAGGCGACTCCCTCGAAGTGAAGAGTGTCGACGCCGATGTCGGGGTCGCCTACGACCGCGGCGTCATCGGCGCCCCCCAAGGGGGCGTGACCCACGCCGGCATCCCAGATGACGTCGTCCCCGAAGGCGGTGTCCGTGTCGAATTGGAAGGAGTCGGCACCCGCCACCGTCGGAGCACCGTTGGTGCGTTCACCCCAAAGCTGATCGTCACCCTCGCCACCGATGATGGTGTCGTTGCCGGCGACGGTGATATCGGCGCACTTGGTGTCACCGTAGATGGTGTCATTGCCGGCGCCACCGTCGAGATGGTCATTGCCGGCGATGGTGATGAGTCCGACGCAGGAATTGGCGTCCCCATAGATGGCGTCATTGCCGTCGCCACCCAAGATGGTGTCGTTGCCGGCGATGGTGACGCTCCCCGACTTGGTGTCCCCGTATAGCTTGTCATCGCCCTCGCCCCCGTCGATGGTGTCGTTGCCGGCAATCGTGATGCCGCCAGCGAGGTTGTCGCCGTAGATCTCGTCGTTGCCCCCGTCGCCGTGCATATCGTCGTCTCCGCCGATGGTGACGGGTCCGGCGATACTGTCTCCGTACAGGTAGTCGTTGCCGTCACCGCCGTGGAAGGTGTCATTGCCGCCGATAATGACCGACGCGGTGGTGTCCCCGACCATCACGTCGGTGCCGTCGCCGCCGTCGAGCTCGTCGTCGCCCCCGACGGTGACGGCGCCGCTGACGCTGTCGCCGTAGAGGAAGTCGTCGTCCCCGGCTCCCTCGAGCCGGTCTGCGCCTCCGACGGCGACTGTTCCGGATGAGCTATCGCCGTAGAGCCCGTCGGTGCCGTCACCGCCGTACAGAGAATCGTTGCCGCCCACGCCGATGTCGCCTGAGCCATCGCCGTAGAGATCGTCGCTGCCTCCGTTGCCGTATACGCAGTCGTCACCCCCCTCGCCGCGAATGTCCTCGCTGGCGGCGGTCCCGGAGATATGCTCGGAGGCGGTGGTACCCGAGTACGGGCCGACCTGCCCGTCGGGCACGGTGAGCAGGGTCTCGAGGAGGTCGCACGAATCCGGCACCGGCGGTGGCAGTGGCGCTGGCGGCGTGGGCGCACCGGGGCCGGGGCAGGGAGAAGCGTCGATGGTCTCCAGAGAATCGAGGCCGACCAGGCCGAGGGTGAGAGTGTCCTCCCCATCGATGCTGAAGACCACGATGATCCCGACGTCGGAGGGGGAGACCTCGAACACCAGGACGTCGTCGCTCGGGTCCTCATCTACAGGGGCCACGGCAAATCGATCCTCGCCCGGTGTGAAGTCGACGAGCGTGTCGGCAACCATCGACCTCGGGTCGAGGGCGAACACATCGCAGCCCGGACCTCCGGTCATGGAGTCGTCCCCATCGCCGCCGTCCAGGAAGTCGTCCCCGGCACCACCCGAAATGGTGTCATCTCCGGCGAGGCCGTAGATGTGGTCGTCGCCGTCCTCGCCATCCAGGTCGTCGGACTCCTCGGTGCCGATCAGGAGATCGCCCTGGGGGGTTGCCGTCGCGTCCACGTCGGGGTCGCATAGATCGCCGATGCCGTCGCCGTCCTGATCGGCTTGATAAGGATCGCCCACCTCGGGGCATAGGTCCACCGCGTCGTCGATGAAGTCTCCGTCGGAGTCGGCGGCCAACGCCACCGTCGCCTGGAGCACGACCACCACCAAGACGGTGAGAAACACCGGGACTCGACGCATCGTGACCCCCTACCAGCCGGCGGATTGCCGGACACTTGGGCGGCAGCATATCGGCCGGAACCGAAGGTTTCCCGTCACACCGCACCCGTACTTTCAGGTGGGCGCGGCATCCGGAAAGGAAGCCCGTGGACCTCAACCTGGTGGTGCTCGCCGGAAGGCTCGCCGCCCCACCCGAAATCCGGCAGTTCGAGAGCGGCACCCGGCTGGCTCGCTATTTGGTCACCGTCCGCACCGACGAACCGGCTCGCCGGGTGGACGTCGTACCGGTGACCCTGTGGGATCCGGACGATGCCCTGGTGGATGCCGACCCCGCCCCCGGCACCAGGGTCTGGGTGGCGGGGGCGGTGCAACGGCGCTTTTGGAGTGGCGACGATGGCCGGCGCAGCCGGCTCGAGGTCGTGGCGGAGCAGGTGTGCCTGCGGGATGCCGATACCGAGGATGGCTCGACCGAGGAGGGCTAGCCTCGGGCGGGGGGAGTCCCCTGCGAGAGGCGGTTGCGTGGTGGACATCTCCGGGTTCGTGCGGATCACGGTGGACCCGGTGCGGCTCGCCGTTCTCGGCTCCGCCGCCGTGGGTGATCTCGACGCCTCCCGGATCGCCGCCGGCACCGGCGTGACGTTGCGCCGGGTGCAGCGCGAGATCGGGAGCCTTACCCAAGCTGGCCTGATCCGCGACGGGCGGCTCGATCTGACCCTCCTGCAGTCGCTCGCCGCCCAGTTACCCCGCCAACCCGAGGCCGCACCGGAGGTGGTGGATGGTCCCTGGAACGCCGACGAGACCCGCATCCTCCAGACCTTCTTTTCCGGCGACCGGCTCACCGAGATACCCGCTGTGGAACGGAAGCGGCGGGTGGTGCTGGAGCGGCTCGCCATGGAATTCGAGCCCGGGGTTCGCTACGCGGAGCGGGAGGTGAACTTCACCCTGGCGCTGTTTCACGCCGACTTCGCCGCGTTGCGCCGCTACCTGGTGGATGAGGGGATCATGACCCGAGCGGATGGCGTCTACTGGCGTACCGGGGGCCGGTTCCGCGACGGCCGCTGAAACCGGCTCCGGCCTAGCCTGACGGCCATGTGCCGCAGCATCGTTCAACTCAGAAAGCCCGAGGGAGCCAGCCGCGAGGAGCTCGAGGCCGCCGCCCTTCAGTTCGTCCGCAAGATCAGCGGGTTTCGCCAGCCGTCGGCCGCCAACCGCGAGGTCTTCGAGCGGGCGGTTGCCGAGATCACCGTCAGCGCCGAGAGCCTGCTCGGAGGGCTGGTGGTTCGGGGGTGACGGGAGAGGATCGGGGGGCCGACCTCAGACGATTCCTCGAACCGGAAAGGGTCGGGATCACGCGGGCACTCCCGGCGATCCTCGCCGCGGCGCTGGCCCTGGTTCTCCTCGTGGGGGCCTTCTTTCTCCGCCCCACCGGGCGGGAGCGTCCCGACCTGGGCGCACTGGGCATAACCTCCGCCCGTTACGAGGCGGTGGTCACCGCGGTGGCCGAGTCGCCGTGTGTCGCCAACCCCGATCTCACCTGCGCCGCGGTGGCCCTGGTCCTCACCGAGGGCCCGGACAAGGGCGCGGTGGTGACGCTGTCGATGATCGTCGCCGACACCGCTCCGTCATTCACGGCCGGGGAACGCGTGATCCTCGACCGTCAGGAGGGCGCCGACATCGAGTTCCGCTACAGCTACGCCGATCGCCAGCGGCGGCCGGTGCTCCTCGGACTCGCCATCGCCTTCGCCCTGGTGGTGGTTGCCCTGGGCCGGATGCGCGGGGTAGCGGCCCTGGTCGGGCTGGCAGCGAGCGTGGCCGTGTTGCTGCAGTTCGTGATCCCAGCCATCCTCGACGGCCGCAGCCCGATGGCGGTGGCCGTGGTCGGAGCCGGGATCATCGCCTACCTGGCCCTGTACGCCGCCCATGGCTTCACCCGGATGACGACGGTGGCGCTCCTCGGCACCCTTGCCTCCCTGGCCCTGACGGCGATCCTCTCCGCACTTGTGGTCGGTGCGGCCCGGTTCAGCGGCCTCACCGCCGATGAGGCATTCATCATCAGCGTGGCCGGTCACTTCGACCTCAGCGGGCTCATCCTGGCCGGGATAGTCCTCGGGGCGCTGGGGGCGATCGACGACATCACCGTGACCCAGGCGTCGACGGTGTGGGAGCTCCACGCCCTGCGGCCCGACCTGGGAAAGGCGGGTCTGTTCCGCTCCGGCCTCAAGGTGGGGCGGGACCACGTCGCTTCCACCGTCAACACCCTGCTCCTTGCCTACGCCGGGGCAGCGATGCCGCTTTTGCTGTTTTTCGTCCTCGCCGGCCAGTCCATCGGAACGGTGGTCAACAGCGAGATCGTGGCGGTCGAGGTGGTGCGCACCCTGGTGGGGAGCATCGGCCTGGTGGCTGCGGTGCCCCTCACCACCTGGTTGGCGGCGGTGTTCGCCAGTGAGGAGTTCGCCTCAGGCCGGGAGGGCAGGCAATAGACCCTCGAGTGAGGGTCGAGGGGAACCCTCCATCCACCCTGGACCTCACATGGAGGGTTTGTCGGCCACCTGGAGCAGGGAATCGACTGCCGCGCCGCGGGGGAACGAGGTCTGGGTACCGGGACGGGTGACGCTGTCGGCGGCACACAGGATCCCGAGCCGAACCGCGGTGAGGGGGTCGCGGCCGGTGGCCAGGCCATAGGCAAACGCCCCGACAAAGGCATCGCCCGCCCCGGTGGTGTCGACTGCCTTCACCCGCGGGGCGGGGAGGCGATGCACCCCGTCCGGCTCGACCAGTACTGCACCTGCCTCGCCCATGGTGACGACGAGTCCGCAGCCCAACTCGGCGCTGGCGGCCAGGAGAGCGGTGGCGTCGTGCCCGGTGGCGCCGGCCACCAACTGACCCAACTCCACCTCGTTGGGGATCACCCAATCGGTGTTTGCCAGTAGTGCCGGCGCGGCCGCGGCCCCCGGCGCCGGGTTGAGGATGGTGGTCGCCCCCCGCCTCTTGGCGGCGGCAAACGCCGCCGCGGTGACCGCCTGGGGGATCTCGAACTGGCCGACGACCACCGCGGGCTCGGGCAGGGTGGCGATGGCGGCCTCCACCTGGGCTGGCGTGAGGAGGTGGTTGGCACCGGGGATGATGATGATCCGGTTGGTCCCGTCGGGCTCGACCCAGATCGGAGCCACTCCGGAGGCCCCGGCGGCGACGTGCACGTGAGCGATGTCGATCCCGAAAGAGGCGAGGTTGTCCCGGGTCATGGCCCCGTAGGCGTCGTCGCCCACGCAGTTCACCATTGCCACCGGGGCGCCGAGGAGACGGGCCATCACCGCCTGGTTGGCGCCCTTGCCACCAAAGCCCATTACAAAGCGGTCCCCAACCAGGGTCTCGCCGGGTCCGGGGATGCGCGGCGTGTACGCGATGAGGTCGAGGTTGGTGGACCCCACCACGACGATTTGCCCGCTGTGGGCGGATCCGGTCACGATGGGCGGCACCCTAGCGACCGTCGAAAGCAGCCCAATGGAAGCCCCACGAATCGCCGCCTGGGAGCGCCCGGTGCTCCGGTCGGTCACCGCCGTGGTAGGGGAGACCGGCCACGTGGCCACAGATCGCGAGGCGGTGGAGCGGGTAGCCCGGTGGATGGCCTTCGAGCCGTTTGCACCGCCGGAGGGCGGTCCGGAGGCTCCGTTCGATTGGGGTGACGAACCCGACGGGGTGATCGACGCCGTGATGCTCAAGGCAAGCCTCGACTTCGCCTTTACGGACTTCGCCACCGGGGTCAAGTTCGAGTCCGAGTACCACGGGAGGGTGTGGTCGGACAGCGAGGCGATGTACGCCTGTCTGCACCGGTCCTGGAGTGGTGGCGAGCCGATCCTCGATGGCGACTATCTCGCCGCGGTCGACGCCGCGGCGCTGGATCGCATCTTTCGGGGCACGATTCCGATGCCGATGCTCGCAGAGCGGGCAGAAATCCTCAACGCCATCGGGGCGGTGCTCGTCGACCGATTCCAGGGAAGATTCCACCGCTTCATCAGGAGTTGCGCCCCGGCGATGTACGCCGGGGGAGAGGGGCTGCTCGAGCGGCTGACGGTCGAGTTTCCCCGGTTCGACGATCGCAGCGACTACCGGGGGCACCCGGTGGTCTTCCACAAGCTGGCCCAGCTCGCCCTGTGGTCGCTGCACCTCAGCGTCGGCCCCGGAGGCGGTGTCGTGATCCGGGACCTCGACGGGATGACGGCCTTTGCCGATTACATCGTGCCGCTCGGTCTCGAGCTGATGGGGATCCTGCGGTACACCCCGGAGCTGGGGGAGCGCATTGCCACAGGCGACGAGGTGCCACGCGACTCGGCCGAAGAGATTGAGATCCGGGCGCACACCTTGTACGCCACCGCCTTGCTCACCGACGCCATCAACCAGATCAGGGCGCCGCAGCGTGCCGTGATCATCCCCGAGGTCGACTACCGGCTGTGGAGCACCTATCACGCCGCGGTACACCCGCATCATCTGACGAGAACGGTGATGTACTGAGCTATCAGCTGTCAGCCGGAACCAGTTCAGAGTTCAGAGTTCAGAGTTCCGGAATCCAACTCCAAACTCCAAACTCCAAACTTGCGGCTCGGGCACCCGGTACCCTTCCCCTATGCCCAACCTTCCAACGACCGACGACGAGTGGCGCCGGCGCCTGGACGCCGAGCAGTACCGGGTGCTCCGCGAGGCGGGAACCGAGGCACCGTTCAGCGGGCAGTACTGGAACGAGCATCGCGCCGGCGAGTACCGGTGCGCCGGATGCGGGACGGAGCTGTTCACCTCCACCGACAAGTTCGACAGCGGCAGCGGCTGGCCGTCGTTCGTGCGTCCCGCGGCCACGGCTTCGGTGACCCTGCACCCCGACAACAGTCACGGCACGGAGCGCACCGAGGTGCGGTGTGCCACCTGCGGGGGACATCTCGGTCACGTGTTCACCGACGGCCCCACTCCCACCGGCCTGCGCTACTGCATCAATTCGGCAGCCCTGGACTTGAAGGCGTGACCGACCTGGTCAAGGGCGGGGACGGACGGCTGCGCTGCCCGTGGCCCGGTACGGATCCGCTCTACGCCGGTTATCACGACGGGGAGTGGGGGAGACCCGAGGAGGGCGACGCTGCCCTGCTGGAAAAGGTGATCCTCGAAGGCTTTCAGGCGGGGCTGTCGTGGATCACGGTGTTGCGCAAACGCGAGGCTTTCCGAACCCACTTCCGCGGTTTCGATCCGGAGAAGGTGGCTCGCTTCGGCGTCCGCCAGGTCGACCGGATGCTCGCCGATCCCGGGGTGATCCGGCACCGCGGCAAGATCGAGTCGGCGATCAACAACGCCAGACGGGCCGTGGACACCATCGAGCAGCACGGCAGCATGGCAGCGCTCATCTGGCCCTTCGCCCCCGGCGACAGACCAGTGCCGCGGCGCATCTCGGAGATA
>CAYTTU010000033.1:0-20257 GCA_964440905.1 uncultured Acidimicrobiia bacterium
GGTGCCGGCCACGACGCTGGCAGCCAGCGAGCCGGGGTCGGTCACCACCCTGCCCGTTCCCGACCTCCCGCTCTACACCGAAGCCGACCTGATGGCGATGCCACCCGATCCGGCAGCCCGGGTGGCGATGGTGCGGGCGGAGTGGTTCGTCACCGACTACTTCACCGCCGACCTGGAGCCGAGCGGGTCGGCCGACGTACGGGCTGCGCTGCCGGCGTCGATCGGCGAGGAACTATCTCTCGACGTGGGGGCGGCGGTGTCCTACGTGGAGTGGGCACGCGCCTTCCGCGTGGAGGAGGTCGGCGACGGCACCTACCGGGTGGCGGTAGCGTTTCGCACCCTGGGGGCTCCGCCGGATCGGGGCTTCACCCGGCAGCCGGTGCGCGCCGTCGAACTGCTGATCGCGGTCGGCGGCGACGACGGCACCACGGTGCTCGACCTGCCGTCCCCGATATCCGTCCCGGTCGGGCCGGAGGCAGCGTTGTGGGACGGGGAGCCTGCGAGTCCGCCACAGGACATCATCGACCTGGTGTCCACCCGGGCATCGCTATGGGGTACCGAGCCGCGGATCGTCTCCGCCACCCAGCGCAACGGCGAATGGCGAGTGGTGGTGAGCATCGCCGATGCGATCGGAGCCCGTTGGCCGTTCGCCCTGCGGGTGGGGGCGGCGGCGCCGGCGGCTCCCTAGGCGAGTTCGGCGACCGCCGCCTTCTTGTGCGCGCCTTCGGCTTGCGGCGCCTGGTACTTGACGTCGTGTAGCGAGTCGAGCACGTAGTTGGTGGCGATGACCCCCAGAGACACCCACTCCAGCCAGAACAGCTTCCATCCATCGAAACCGAGTGAAGCGAGGAAGAGGACTCCCGCGATACCGAGGATGGCCACTTTGACCACGGGCTTGGTGCGCGCCAGGGCGATTACGACGACGTTGCCCCCAAAGAACAGAGACGCCGCCACGCGGTGCGGCCAGACGAACGCGGTGTGGTTCAGCATGATGACTCCGAAGAGCGCCACACCGAGAATCCGGTTGTACTCGTGGCGATGCTTCACCACACCGTTGACGACGAACAGCATCGCCGCCATCGTCAACGGCACGTAGAACGCGGCAGCATCGGTCATGTCGTAGTAGTCACTGATGCTGTCTCGGACCGTCCACGTGTCGAACCAGATCATCATCAGGGGACTCAAGGCGCAGACCGCGGCGAGCACTCGCTCCAATTGGGCGAATGATCTGATCCCGTCCATGGCGGCACCGGCAGTGGCCCGAGCCATCTCCTCGATCCGCATCACACCCCCTCGACTGGTGAGAGGCTACGCCACTCGTTTCAACCCAGCACGCGGTCCTCGATCTCCCACGCATGGTCGAGGGCGTGCCAGGCGACGTACCGCAACGCGAACCGAATCGGCCACTTGTTGCCACCCCGCGGCCCCACCGCCGACACAGATCCGTCGACTCGGCCATGCAGTGTGTCCACGAACGCCTTGTGGACTCGGCGGAGGTCCACCAGAGGATCATCGCCGCTCGGCTTCGCCTTGCCGCCCAGTGCCCCCACATAGGCGGCGTCCGCTCCGAGGACGTGCTCCACCACCCCGTCGAAGTCGCGGCCTCCGCCGCGGGGTCCTTTGCGCAGCTGAACGCCGGCGTGTTTGCGAGCGACCTTGATGAAGTAGGCCCAGCAAGCCTCCAGCACCGCAATCTGGCGCTCGAGCTCGTTACCGGTGATCCGCTTGCTGTCGGCGAGATACTCCTGGCCCGGTACCCCATAGTCGGTGCCGGTGTCCCCCTTCACGCGCTCGGCGACAACGACCGACCCGGGTGTGGCGAACCCAGTCACCCGGCCCTTCAGCACTGCCGCGTAACGAGGAGCGAAGACAAGCAGCGCTTCGATCGCGGTGTCCTCGGTTTTGGCGCTGCGAGACCAGCCGGGCCAGTCCACCGCACTGGCAAAGCACTTGGTCTTGCCGATCTCCAGGTAGATCCGAGCGGTGGTCATGACCCCCTCGCTACTCTCGCCGCGATGCCGTCCTGGTCAGCCGTAGGTGATCTCCAGCACCCCGATCGCCTCCGGCACGATCTCGTCCCAGAACGCCTCCGGGTCCTTGGTAAGCGTCACGAAGTCGGCCGACATGAACACGCTGGTCACGCCGGAGATGGCGAGCAGTGGCGCGGCAACGGGATCGTCGGTGGGCTTTCCGGCGGCAAACGACTTGGGCGAATCGAACACCGCACTCACAGTGAACTTGAGTGCATTCGGATTCGGAGTCTGGCTGACGATCACTGGCATGCGGGGTCTCCGGGTGCGGGCCGCGGCATCGTAGCGGTGGCCTGATGCGGGTCGCCGTCGACGTCGGTGGCACCTTTACCGACGTCGTGTTCTGGGACGATGGCTCGTTGCACACCGCGAAGGTGGCAACCACTCTGGATCAGTCGGAGGGGCTGCTGGCCGGGGTGGAGCAAGTCGGGGCGGGTGGAGTGGAACTCGTCCACGGCACCACCGCGGCCACCAACGCGGTACTGCAGCGGCGCGGCGCTCGAACCGCATTGGTCACCGACGCCGGGTTCGAGGATGTCATCGAGATCGGCCGCCAGGATCGGCCATCGCTCTACGACACCACGGTGACCAGATCGGAGCCACTGTGCCCGCCGGAGCTTCGGTTCGGGCTGCCGGGTCGAGCCACCTTCGAGGATGCCGGCGACGTTCCCGACGAGGCTGCGCTGCTCGATGCAATCGGCAACGCCAGCCCCGAGGCGGTGGCGGTGTCCCTGCTCTACGGTTTCGCCCATCCGACACGAGAGATCGCGGTGGGGGCGGCGATCGCCCGTGCCCTTCCCGGGGTCCCGGTCTCGCTGTCCTCCCAGGTGGCTCCCGAGATCCGGGAGTTCGAGCGCACCTCGACGACGGTTCTCAATGCCTACCTCATGCCGGTCGTCGAGCGCTATATGCGCCGCTTGGCCGAGCAGATCGAGGCCCGCACAACCGTGATGCGGTCATCCGGGGGATTGATCTCGCTGGAGCGAGCCACGGTGCTTCCTGCGGCGATCGTGCTCTCCGGTCCGGCGGGCGGGGCCGTGGCGGCGGCGGCATTGGCCCATGCCATGGGTCTGGGCACCGTTGTCTCCTTCGACATGGGAGGCACTTCTACCGACGTGTGCCGCATCGAGTCGGGCAGACCCGAGGTCGTGTACTCGCGATCGATCGACGGGCTGCCATCGACGATGCCATCGGTGGCGATCCACACCGTGGGGGCGGGTGGGGGCAGCATCGGTTGGATCGACTCCGGCGGGGCGCTTCGGGTCGGCCCCACCAGCGCCGGTGCCGATCCCGGGCCTGCGTGTTACCGGCGCGGCGGTGATCGCGCCACCGTCACTGATGCCGATGTGGTCGCCGGGCGGATCGGAGTGTCTTTGGCTCTCGGTGGTGTGGTGGTGCCGGATGAAACCGCCGCCCGATCGGCGATTACCGCGCTCGGCGATCTCGTCGGTTCCGATGCCACCGCGGCGGCGCTGGGAATGATCGAGGTGGTCGAGGCCCACATGGAGCGCGCCGTGCGCCGAGTGTCCGTCGAGGAGGGTTCCGATCCGCGCCAGGCGACCCTGGTCGCCTTTGGCGGTGCCGGAGGCTTGCATGCCACCGCTCTGGCCCGGCGCCTTGGAATGTCGGGGGTGGTGATTCCCTCCCACGCCGGTGTCTTTTCCGCCCTTGGCCTGCTGCTGGCTCCCTCGCGGGTCGACCTCTCCCGCACCGTGATGCTCGCCGGACTGGAAGGAACCGCGCTGGTGGTGACGGCCTTAGAGGGCGAGGCCCTTGAGACTCTCGGTGCCCCGGGTCACACCGCGGCCTACCTCGACCTGCGCTACCGCGGACAGTCGCATGAGACGACCGTTGCCTACGACCCGACCGAACCCGAGTCAGTGGTTCTGGAGCGATTCCATAAGGCCCATCACCGCCGCAACGGGTTCTCCCGTCCCGACGAACCCGTGGAGGTGGTTACGGTGCGCGTCGAGGCGATCGGGGCTCCGGCTCTGCGCTGGGACGAGATTCCGGCACCGGTATCCGTGGGCGAGCCGCGGCGGGGAACCCGGACCGTGCTCGATTCCGGCGGGGCGTGCGACGCCACGGTGTGGTGGCGCGCTGGATTGCGTCCCGGCGACGAGGTGCTCGGTCCTGCGGTGATCGAGGAGGTCGAGGCCACCACTTACCTGGGTTCCGGCGAGCGAGCCCGGGTGCACCCGTCGGGAGCGCTGGAGGTGGAGTGGTGAACCGGGTGGATGCGGTGACTCTCGAGGTCGCCCGACATCGATTTGCCGCTGTCGCCGAGGAAATGGGCGGGGTGCTACGGCGCACCGCCCATTCACCCAACATCAAGGAGCGCATGGACTGCTCGGCCGCAGTCTTCGTCGCCGATGGCGAGATGCTCGCCCAGGCGGAACACATCCCGGTGCACCTGGGTTCGATGCCGGCTTCGGTGGCCGCGGTGATCGACCGCTTCGGCGTCGATCCGCCGCAGGGGGTTCAGTTCGCCGTCAACGACCCCTTCCATGGCGGCACCCACCTCAACGACCTCACGCTGCTGCGGCCGGTCCACTCGGGCGGTCGCCTGATCGGGTGGGTGGCCAATCGGGCCCATCACGCCGACGTCGGGGGGGAGGCACCGGGCTCGATGCCTGCCCACGCCACCCGCCTGGAGCAAGAAGGCCATGTCGTCGCTCCCGTGGTGGCGGTGGTCGAGGGTGAGTGGGAGCGAGAGTTCTTCGACGGCTTCGTGGGGGCGACCCGTACCCCGCAGGAGCGCATCGGTGATCTTGCCGCCCAGATGGGTGCCAACGAGGCGGGGGCGCGGCGGCTTCTCGAGGTGCATACCGCATACGGGTCCCGATATGGAGGGGTGACCGCAGGTTTGCTCGAATACGGCGAAGAGCGGATGCGAGCGGCGCTGCGCGCCGCACCGGATGGCGCATACGCCTTCGAGGACTTCATGGAGTGGGGCGAGGCCGACGTGCCCATCCGCGTCGAGGTCATCATCCAGGGCGACGAGCTGCGTGCCGACTTCACCGGATCGTCGCCTCAGGTCGCCGCCAACTTCAACGCCCCCGACGCGGTGACCCGTTCCTGCCTCTATTACGCGGTGCGGGTCGCCACCGACCCCACCATCCCCGCCAATGGCGGCTGCTACCGGCCGATCTCCTTGAGTGTGCCGCCCGCATCGGTGGTGGGCGCCGCTCCGCCGGCCGCCGTCGCCGCCGGGAACGTCGAGACCAGCCAGCGCATCGCCGACGTCGTCCTCGGTGCCCTGGCCCAGGCGGCGCCGGATCGAGTGCATGCCGCCTCGCAGGGAACGATGAACAACGTCCTGATGGGAGCAGGCGGCACCGTGTACTACGAGACCATCGCCGGCGGAGAGGGCGGTGGACCCACCCGCCCCGGCCAATCGGGGATCCACACCGGTATGACCAATACCCGCAACACCCCGATCGAGGCGCTGGAGACCCATTACCCGTTCCGGGTGATCGCCTTCGGGCTGCGGCGCGGGTCGGGTGGGGCAGGGCGGAATCCTGGAGGTGAGGGGATCGTGCGCGAGATCGAATTCCTTCAGCCCGGCGAACTGTCGCTCATGGGCGAGCGCCGCCGTCACCGCCCATGGGGTCTGGCGGGTGGTGGCCCGGGCGAGTGCGGTGAGGACTGGCTGATTCGGCGCAACGGCTCGCGAGAACGGCTTCCCGGAAAAGTCACCCTTGGCGTCGAGGCCGGCGAGCGTCTTCGGGTGCTCACGCCGGGCGGTGGGGGTTGGGGGAAGGGGTGAGGCCACCGGCATTCCTGGTGGACACTCTATCGTAAAGTGATATAGTCACGCACCATGACTCCCGAGCCGCTCTCCCTCCTCCCGCTGTCGCCGGCCAGGTTCCACACCCTGGTGGCGCTATCGGGGGGCGAGGCGCACGGGTACGCGGTCATGCAGGACGTCGAGACATCGAGCGAGGGCCTGGTGAAGATGGGTCCGGCCACTCTCTACGGGACCCTCAAGAAGCTCGTGGATGAGGGCCTGGTCGAAGAGGTGGTTCGCGCTTCGGCTCCGGGTGACGACGTCCGACGCCGCTACTACCGGCTCACCGGGTTGGGGCGGCGGGTATGTGTCGCCGAGGCGGATCGTCTCTCCAAGCTGGTGCGGCGCACTCGCACCAATCTCAGGCTGGATCCGGCATGAACCATCCCAGCATCCACCCTCGCCTGTACCGGATCGCGGTTCAGCTCTATCCGAAGGGGTTCCGCCATGAGTATGGAGACAGCCTGGTCGCGCTCTTCGTGGACCTGGAGGCCGACATCGGACCGCGCCGCGCCTGGGTCCGTGTGCTCTTGGATCTTGCCCGGACCGTACCGCTGTACCGATGGGAGGCGCTCATGAGTTCGTCACAGGGAATTGGGGTCCGGGTCGGGGCCGGGATCTCGACCGTCCTGACAGTGACCTGGCTGCTGCTGGCCGTGGCAGACCTCAAGGGTGGTTGGAGCGACACCCTGCGCCACTGGTGGTCGACTCTGCCGGCGGTCGCTGCGGCGGTGTCGTTGGTCGTCTTGATCCTGGCGTGGCGTCAGCGCGGGGACTCATCCCCGGTCGGGTGATCTCGAGCGCAGAAACGAATGATCCCCGGCCGCTGCCGGGGATCACTCGTGGGTGGGGTGCCGGTAGTCCCCCTGGGCGTACGTCACCGGCTGGGTTGTATTGACGGGGCCAGCTCTGGATCCGG
The DNA here is from genome assembly GCA_964440905.1 of uncultured Acidimicrobiia bacterium. GTDB lineage: Bacteria > Actinomycetota > Acidimicrobiia > Spongiisociales > UBA11373 > UBA11373. The sequence goes on from CAYTTU010000033.1 coordinate 6,740, forward strand.
CCTCCGTCCTCCACCCCGTGGCGCCGGCACAGGGCCGGGCCACGGAATCCTTTGGTTACGGGTGGCCGGGACGCCAGATCGCCATAGCGGGCTGGACCCACAGCGCCAGGAAGGTGGCCACCGTCAGGGCCAAAACCATGAGCCGCTTGCGCATCCGTCCTCCTCGTTATTTGTGAGGAGGATCGGATCGGCATCTCTTGGCCATATCTAAAGGCCGAAGTCCGATGCCACGGATAGTGTCCGCTCAAGCGCGCTCGGTGTTTAGACGCGCTTTCCCCTAGCGGTTACCTCGGGTGGCTACGTTCAGACCGTCGCTTCGGAGGGCCGCTAGGTCTCGTCGAATCGTCGCAGAACTTGCCCCAACCGCCTGTGCGAGGTGTTCAACCGTCGGCAAGGCTGATTGCTGTTGCGCCTCACCCACAAGGCGAAGGATTCTCGCGTGTCGCCGCTCGACCCGATCTCCAACGAGATTGTCACCGGGTTCATGGACCGTCCACTTGACCGTCACATGGTCGTCATCTGTGAGCGGCCTCCCTGTGGGGGCGGCTATCGATGGGAGTCGAAACTCGCGGATCTCCGGCTGTTGACTTCGCCACTTCTCTTCCACGATCCGATGGGCCTCAACGGTGGCGATTGACATGGCCTGGTGCTCCGAGTCAAGCCCCTGGAGTGTCGACAGCAGCATCTCTCGTGAACGGAGGAACTGCCTCAACGACTCTTCGTGGTCTCCCCGCGCTTCAAGAACCTCTCCCATGGAGAATGGCACCATGTGTGCGAGCTCGATACCGGGACGGATCTCCCGAAGAGCACGGCGGGCGTACTCATAAGCTCGATCGTTATCACCTGTCTGGAGGTAGAGCCGAGCGATCAGCGCACGGACCGCCACGACTAGGTCATTCATGCCGTGCTCCTTACACAGCGCCTCGGCCTCCAGCGCGTGCGACAACCCGCTCTCCGCTCGGCCCTGAGCAAGCTCAAAGGTTGCGTAATGGCGGAGAGCCTGGGCGCTCAGCCACGCATCACCTGCTGCACGAGTGAGTTCGATAGCGACATCGAACATCTCTATGGCTTCGTCGGTCCGCCCTCGCCTGCCAGCTATCGATCCGAGCAGAGCGCCGCAGTGGGCGCGCCCGCGGTCATCGTCGATTCGTTCGTACACGGCAAGAGCGCTTCTCACGAGAAGGTCTGCCTTCTCGTCATCGCCGACTAAGCCATGCCACATCCACGCGGCGTTGCTCTGCACCAACGCCCGCCCGCGGGCGTTCCCCATTGACCGGTAGGTTTCGGCGGCGGCGTCGAACATCCGGAGGGCGTCGCCGAGTTGGTTGGTGATGACATAGAGAATCCCCAGGTTCATTTGGTTGACCGCTTCTCCATGGCGGTACCCGATGCGTTGCGACAGGGCGATGGCGCGTTCGTAGTCCTTGCCAGCGCTCTCCGGTTCACCACGCTCCATGCGCAGGGTTGCCAACATCCCGAGCACGTCGGCCTGTCCCCGGGCGTCGTCCAGTTCCCCATAGATCGCCAGGGCGGCGAGCAGTTGCGATTCGGCCTCGCCAAAACGCTGCAGGTCGATGAGGTTCTGCCCGAGGGCGTTGCGGGCGGCGGCTTCCTGGCGCCGATCGACTCCGCGGAAATCGGCGGCGCGCTCCAGGTATTCGACGCCCTCGGCTGCCTTGCCGCCGAAGCAGGCGATCATGCCCAGGGCGGTGAGCGCGGCGACAATGCGCCCCGGGTCGCCGTCGCTCTCGGCGAGGCGCAGCGCCTCACCGGCGGCTTCTACCGCATCCTTGAACTCGTCCTGATGGGCCAGCCACCAGGCCTTACGGGTGAGTGCCACGGAGCGCTGGGAATCGCTACCGAAGCGCTCCATGCGAGCGATGACGTGGTCCTGGTCTTCGCGACGCCCGAGGACGTCGAGCACTTCCTCGTGGAGGCTGGCGACGGCGAACCGCCGCTGGTCGGGGGCACCGATCTCGTCGAGGGCGGCGGAGGCCCGCTCCAGGTGCAGGGCGGCGGTGTCATAGGCGTGAACCGAAATCGCCCGGGCGGCGGCGCGCTCGAGGAACTCGGCGGCCCGATCGGGCATGCGGGCACTGAGATAGTGGTGGGCAAGCACCTCGACGTCGTCGGGGCGATGGGCTTCAACCGATGCCGCCACCCGGCGATGCAGGTCCATCTTGCGAGAGAGGGTGAGGCCGTCGTACACCACCCGTCGCATGAGTTCGTGACCGAGCGAGTACGAGGGGCCAACCCCGCTGAGGAATCGACGGCGCAAGAGGTCGTCCACTGCGGACAGCGCCAATCCGGACTCGAGTGGGGAAGCCGTCTCGATCTCGGGCAGGGTCATGGTCCCGTCGTGAACCGAGACCAATTCGAGGGTGTCGCGCGACGGCGGCTCCAGAGTCTCCAGGCGTTGGCGGATCAGGGAGTGAACCGCCGGGCTGAGCGGTAGCCGGTCGCGGGTCGGCGGGGCCTCCTCGGCGTCCATCTCGGCGGCGGCAAGATCGTTGCGCTCGTAGAGGGCGCGCAGGGTCTCGACGATGAAGAGCGGGATTCCGCCGGTCTCGCGGTGGAGTCGCTCGGAGAACTCGCTGCTGACCTCGCCGAGCCCCAGGCTGCGACGAATCAGCTCCTCGGTCTGTGCCGGCGAGTACGGGGCCAGCGAGATCCGCGTGGCGTGCTGCAATCGATCCAGGGTGCGGAGCAGCTCCCAGACCTCGGAGCGCTCTCGAGCCTCACCGTGGCGATAGGACACGGCAATGAGCAGCCGGTCGGAGGCTATCTGTCCCACCATCTGGTTCAGGGCGTGGATGGTGTCGTCGTCAGCCCAGTGGACGTCCTCGAGGACCACCAGGATGGGAGCGATTGCCGCCACCTCGCGGAACGCCGCGGTGAGTGCCTCTCGCATCCTGGACTGCTCGTCGCTGCGCCGCACGGGTTCGGGCGGCGGGGCGCTCCCTCCCAGGGCTGGGGCGAGCGGTCCCAGAACCGAGCGCCACGCCGAGTCGAGACGGCCTGCCACCTGGCGGGCGCGCAGCGGGGCGACGCCGGCGAGCGCCTCGGCGAGCGGACCGAACGGGCGGCCCCCACTCGGGGCGGAGCGACCCCACAACACGTCGAGCCCGCGCCATTGGGCGTCGGCGACGATTTCCTCCAGCAGGCGGGTCTTTCCCACCCCGGCCTCTCCCTCGATGAGCACCACACCACCGCGGCCATCAAGGGCGTCATCGAGGCGATGGGCGAATTGAGCGCGCTCCGGCTCGCGTCCCACATAGGGAGACCGTGCTGCGTCTTCGAAGAGCGGGGAGTCCTCCCGGGGCAGGGCGGCCCGACCACCGGCATCCCGATCGGCCAGGGTCGCCTCGTATAGGCCAACCGTCTCTGGCGAGGGCTCGGCACCGAGTTCCTCGGCAAGGATGCGTCGGCACTCCTCGAACTGACGGATGGCCTCGTTGTGACGTCCCAGCAGCACCGCAACCCGCATCACCCGGCGATGCGCCTCCTCGCTGAACTCGTCTTCGCTCGCCAGGCGGCGAGCATGGATCAGAGCGCTCTCCAGGTCTCCCCGGGCGATGTCGGACTCACTGAGTCGGTCCAGCACCTGGAGAAACCGGCTGCGCAGTCGGTCCTGGTCGGGGAGAAGCCAGTCGTCGTACATGCCGGCGAGCAGGTCTCCGCGGTAGAGCCCGACTGCGGTGGGGATGTCGTCGGCGGCGACTGCAGCCTCGAAGTCGTCGACGTCGAGTGTGAACTCCGCTTCGGGATTGAACCGCACGGTGTCGGCACCGCCGATCAGGTAACCATCGGCGGCATCCTCGCCCAGGGCCGTGCGGATCTGCCACAGGGCCTGGCTGAGCCTGCGCCGCGCCCTCGAGTCGTCGAACTCGGGCCAGAACATGCCCGCCAGCAAGTCGCGGGTGTGGGCGCGTTCCCGGTTTAGGACGAGGTAGGCAAAGAGGGAGCGCGCCGCCCGCAGCGAGAGCTGGTCGAGTGCACGCCCCTCCCGCACCAACTCGAATCCGCCCAGGAGCCGGATGTCGAGGGTCATACTTTGGAGAAAGGTAGTCGGCAGCGCTCCGCCAACGATGGCGCGAGCTGACAGCTGACGGCGCAGATCTAGGCGCCCACGTCGATCGCCAGCCGCGATGGGTTCTCCAGGGTGAGGATGCGGAAGGGGCGATCCGTGGCCATGGCGACGATGTGGAACACCCACTCACCAGAGCCACCACCCATGCCGGCGTCCGATACCGCCACCACCTGCTCGGTTCCCACTGCGAGGGTGCCGCTCCCGTCGAAGATTCCGGCGGGATAAGGCGGGTCACCTGCCACTCCCCACACGATCACCGCGATCGTGGTGGGATCGATCTGCTCCACGAAGCAGGCCGGGATCGCCCCGTCGAAATCGAATACGACCCGGGTGTAGCCCGGGTGCTGGGCGAATTGCACCGCGGTGATGGCGCCCGCCTCGGGGAAGCTGCTGCCCGCCTCGCAGTTCTTGTCCTCGAGGTTGCCGCTGAATGCGATCGTGGTCGTCACGGCAGCGGTGGTCGTCGGCGCCAATGTCGTGGTGACCGCGGTCGTGGTGCTGGCCGCTGTGGTGGTCGGGGGCAGTGTGGTGGTGGAAGGGGCAGAGATCGTGGATTGGTCCCCGCCTCCGGTGAAGGTCATGATCAAAAGGACCAGTCCAAGGGCGGCGAGCACCCCGAGCAGTCCGGCGACGACCCCAGTGGTCCGTTCCTTCATGAGCACCTCCTGATCACCCCACGATACGACGGGTCCCGAAGAGTGGAATCACCCTTCTCGGTAGGCTCGGTCCCATGCCGACCCTCGTCGCCGACCTCGTCGCCGCACTTGGGGCGGATGCGGTACGGGCACAGACTGTGGACCGGGTTCTGTTCTCCAAGGATGCCGGGGTGACCCGGGGCGAGGTTCATGCCGTGGTCCTCCCCGCCGATACCGCCGGCATCGTCGCCGCGGTGCGCATCGCCCGAAGTCATGGGGTGCCGGTGGTGGCCCGGGGTGCAGGCACCGGACTGGCCGGGGGAGCTGTCCCCGCAGACCCGGCGGTGGTGATCGTCACCATGCGCATGAACTCGGTCGAGGTCGACGCTGCCAACCGCACCGCCTGGGTGGGTCCGGGTGTCATCAACCTCGACCTCTCCCGTCACACCGCACCCCTTGGTTTGTACTTCGCCCCGGATCCGTCCTCCCAAGCCGCTTGCACCATCGGCGGCAATGTCGCCAACAACAGTGGCGGCCCGCATTGCCTTGCGGAGGGGACCACCAGCAACCACGTCCTCGCCGTGGAGTTCGTCGACTTCGCCGGGGAGGTCCATGTCGCTGGCGGACCGGCGCCCGACCCGACCGGTCTGGACGTGCGCGGTGTGATGGTGGGCTCGGAAGGCACCCTGGGGATCATCACTCGCGCCCTGGTGCGGCTCACTCCGAATCCACCGGCGGTGCGCACCATGCTGTTCGCCTACTCGGAGGTGTCCGGGGCAGCGGCGACGGTCTCCGGGATCATCGCCGCCGGGATGGTGCCGGCCGCACTGGAGATGATGGACCGACCCCTTATTCGGGCGGTGGAGAACTTCGTGCACGCCGGCCTTCCGGTCGACGCCGCCGCGGTGTTGCTCGCCGAGGTAACTGGCCATCCGACCGGCATCGCTGCCGAGGCAGATGCCATCGTCGCCATCGCCGCCAGCAACGGCGCATTTCAGACGCGTATCGCCGCGGACGAGGCGGAACGGGAGTTGCTGTGGAAGGCCCGCAAGTCGGCTTTCGGTGCCATCGCCCAGATCGCCCCCGACTACTACCTCCACGACGTCGTCGTGCCCCGCACCCGGTTGGTGGAGGCGCTACAGCGGATCTACGAGATCGCGTCGCGCTTCGATCTGATGGTGCTCAACACCATCCACGCCGGCGACGGCAATCTTCACCCCAAGTTCTTGTACGACGCCGAGGTGCCCGACGAGGGGCGGCGGGTCAAAGAGGCGGCGGGTGAGATCGTCCGGATGGCCATCGACCTCGGCGGGGCACTGTCAGGCGAGCACGGCATCGGTCTGGAGAAGCGTGACCTGATGCCGCTCACCTTCTCGCCGGTCGATCTCGATGCTCAAGCTCGGCTGCGCGAGGCGTTCGATCCTGACAAGGTGTTCAACCCGGGTTCGATGCTCCCCCGGGGTTCGCGGTGCATGGACTACGGGAGACCGATCCCCGAAGGCGCCTGGGTTTGAGTTCTCTCAAGAGCGCCGCGGCCCGCCTGTTCGGGCGTTTCGGCGCCGAGATTCCCGGCGCCCCCACCGCAGAGTTCACCTTCGTGCCAACCACCGTCGAGGAGTGCGCTGCAATGCTCGACTTCGCCTCGGAGCACGGTCTGGCGGTACTGCCCTGGGGCGGCGGCACCCATGGGCTCGGTCCGCCTACGACACCCGATGTGGTCATCGGCACCGCGGGTTTCGGCGGGATCGACTGGCGGCCAGACGATCTCACCGCGGTGGTCGGTGCCGGTGTCACCGTGTCCGCTCTGGAAGAGCATCTCGGAAGTAAGGGACAGAGCGCTGTGCTGGTCGAGCATCCCGGGACCGCCACCGTTGGGGGGGTCGTCGCCTCCGGGGTCTCCGGCTGGCGCCGCCTGCGCTATGGACCCACTCGAGACCGGGTGCTCGAAGTGGTGGTGGCGACGGGAGACGGGCGAGTGATCCGCGGCGGTGGCCAGGTGGTGAAGAACGTCACCGGGTACGACCTACCGCGACTGTTTACCGGGTCGCTCGGTTCGCTCGGGGTGATCACCCGTGTGTGCCTCAAGCTGTGGCCGCGCGGCTCCACGACGGCGACCGTGACTGTCGACGACCCAGAGCGCGCCGCCGCCATCGCGGTTCGTCCGTTGGCGGTGCTGCAGACCGCTCGGGAGAGCCTGGTCTACCTCGCCGGCACCGCCGCCGAGGTGGCGGCGCAGTCTGCGACGCTGGGCGGGTTGGCGCGGGACGGTCTGCACTGGCCGGAGCGCCCCCGTGGAGAAGTCGTACTGGTCATCCGAGTGCCACCCGCAAGAGTCGCCGACGTTCTCGACAGGATCGCGGGGGACTTCGTCGCCGCCCACAGCGTGGGCGAGGTCCTGTTCGCCGGCTCGCCCACCGTCGATGCCGTTGCCGAATGGCGCAGTTGGACGGAGTCGATCGGAGGAAGCGTCGTCATCACCAGTGGCCCGGCCGGGTTCGGGCTCGACCCATGGGGCAGTCCACCGCCGACAGTCGGTCTGCAGCGCCGGATCAAGGCGGCGTTCGATCCGATCCGGGTGATGGTGCCCGGTCGGCTCCCTGGAGGCGTGTGATGGGATGGTCCACTCCGTGGGCGCCGACCCGAGCAGAGTTGGCGGCATGCGTCGAGTGCGGACTGTGCCTGCCGCATTGCCCCACATTCCGACTCACCGGTGACGAAACCGCATCGCCGCGGGGTCGCCTCAACGCCATGGCGGCGGTGGCGGCGGGGGTGTTGCCCCTCGATGCCGCGGTGGCGGACATCTTCGACTTCTGCCTGCAGTGCCGCGCCTGCGAGGCGGCGTGTCCCTCGCTGGTGCCCTTCGGACGCGCCATGGAGGGGGCCCGCGCCGAAGTGGCGGCTGCACTGCCCCGCTCCCGTATGCGGCGCCGGATCGCTCGATCGTGGATCGCCCGTCGCCGCCTCGTGGGTGTGGCGACCTTCGGCGCTGCCCTCGGGCAGCGCCTCGGGGCGGGGCGCTGGATGCCCGGCGCACTCGGGCGTGGCCTACGGGGCATGCGCCGCCTGCCGATGCGACGTCGTTCTCTCGTGGGCACGATCCATGAACCCCTGAGTGCGGCTCGCGGCACCATCGGGCTGTTGGCGGGATGTGTCATGGATCCCTGGTTCGGGGAGGTGCAGCGGTCCCTGATCGCGGTTCTCGCCCACGCCGGGTTCCGCGTCGTCGTTCCCCGAGGACAGACCTGCTGCGGCGCACTGGCAACCCACGAAGGAGAAGCCGGCGCCGCCGAGGCGATGTCTGTGGTGAATCGGGCCGCGTTTGCCGGATGCGATCTGGTGGTGGTCTCCGCCGCTGGGTGCAGCGCCCACCTCGTCGGCCATCCGATGGGGGTGCCGGTGGAAGACGCCGTCGTGACCGTGGCCCGGCTCATCGACGAAGGGCTGCTACCCCGGGTCGCCGACTCTGGACGAGGCGTTGCCGTTCAGGATCCCTGTCATCACCGCCACGCCCAGCGCATCGTGTCGGCGCCCCGAACGATCGTGACCGCTGCCGGTTACGAGCCGATCGATCTCGATCCGCAGGCAATGTGCTGTGGCGCTGCCGGCCTGTACTCGGTGGCCCATCCCGAGACGGCAGCGCTGCTGGGAGCCGCCAAGGCGACGGAGGCGATGTCCCGCGGGGTGAGCGTGGTGGCATCGGCCAATCCGGGGTGCGAGATCCAGCTCCGCGCCCACCTCGATGGATCAATTCGGGTTGCTCACCCGGTGGAGCTCTACGCCGCCGCCGCAGGATTGGTGTGAGTCAGGCTGCTACCGGCGCCTCGGCACCGGTGCGGATCACCACGCCGCCTGCCTTCACCTCGGCCTGGATGGTGAGAATCGGGGCGTCTCCCGGGAGGGTGTCGGGGTCGGGAACGTCGACTTCCACCTCGCCCTTGTCGACGTGATGCACCACATAGACCCGCCAGGTTGGGGACACGCTGACCTGGACTCCACCCGCCTTCACATCCAGGTCGACGTGGGCTCCCTCGGGAGAGAGCGTGGCCCCGGTGAGGTCGAGGTCCATGCCCCCGACCACCACCTTGGCATGCACCGAGCGGAGTGCGGTCGCCTTCGAGGCCACCGCGGCACCGCCCATGAAGGCCATCACCCGGAAGGAGTCGTCATCCGGGCTGGTGGCTCCCTGAAACTTGCGAGAGACCCGCCGCCCCGCCAGCCACATCGCCACCGACAATGCAATGAAGGTGACCAGCACCTTGAAGAGTCGCTTCATCGGCCGCGACGGTAGCGGCCGGTAGGTTCTAGAAAGTGCTCCAACCCGTTTCGTCCGAGGTGCCGATGCCGGGGAAGTAGGTGATCGCCGTCGTATCGGCGGTGGTGTTCACCAGCCAGTCCGACGCCCAAACACCGGCACCAACGGCCAGGTCGAAGTACCCCGCGGGCGGCGCCGATCCCCATGCCACGTAGGAGACCACCTGGGCCCCGGCATCGAGCAGGGCGACCTCGCCTCCGGCGGCATCGATGCCGCCGATGTCGAGCACCTCGGCGATGCTCACCGAGCCCGGGACGGGGAAGAACAGGTCAGCGCCCACGTTGATCGACAGGTACTGCCCGGCAGGGAGCGTGATCGCCGGGAACCCGGCGCAGGTCCCGCCCTGGCACAGACCGTAACCGGTCAGGTCGGCGTCCGTTGCGCTGCCGTTGAACAGCATCACCATTCCTCCGGTGAACAGCACGGAGTAGAAGCCGAGGGTGTTGGTGGCCGGGGCACCGGTCGTGGTGACCGCCGCCTCGGTGGTGGTGGGCTCGGGCTCGTCGTCGCCGGGGACATACACCGTGGTGGTGGTCGCCGGTGCCCCGCTTGTCGTGGTGGTAGCGGCGTCGTCACCACCACCGCAGGCGGCGAGAAGGAGGAGGAGGGGTGCGATGCGCTTCATAAGGGGAGGGTACCCGGGGTGGCCCTTAAGGGCGGCCGTGTTGAAGTCCCCAGCAGCTTTGAGCTGTGGGCCTGGAGATTCAGCTCTGAGCCCTCAGCTGGTGAGCTGGTTTTCACCCGGTACCGTCACCGGATGCCACCGCGCACCGAGAGAGGTCCGATCCTGGTGGCACTGGCCGCGGCCCTATGGGGCACCACGGGCACCGCTCAGGCGCTCGGCCCCGAAGGGATCTCTCCGCAGGCGGTGAGCGGGTTGCGCATGGCCGGGGGAGCGCTGCTCCTGGGCTACGCGGTACTGCGGCGTGCCACGGTTCCGCTGCGTGAACTCATGGGATGGCCGCTCTTCTGGTGCGTCACCACGATGGCGATTTCGCAGCCGCTGTTCTTCACCGGGGTGGACAGAACCGGGGTGGCGGTCGGAACGATCGTCACCATCGGCTCGGGTCCGATTCTCGGCGGACTCGTGGCGTGGCTGGTGCGGGGGGAACGTCCCGGGCGACGCTGGTTCGTGGCCACGATCCTGGCGCTCGCCGGTGCTGTGCTGCTGTTGTCCGGCGGCGAGTCCGCCGGTGTCGACCCGGGCGGTCTGGCGTTCTCGTTTGGTGCGGGTCTCGCCTGGGCGATCTACCTCGTGGCTGCCAAGTCGCTCTTCGAGGCGCATCCCCCGGTATACGTCGCTGGCGTGGTCTTTACCGGTGCGGCTTTGGCGCTCCTGCCGGTGCTGTTTTCCGCCGATCTCACTTGGCTGGGCACCGGGCGGGGGCTGGCGGTGGTCCTGTGGCTGGGGTTGGTGGCAACTGCGGCGTCCTATGTGATGTTCTCCCACGGTCTGGGAGCGACCCCGGTGGCCGCCGCCGCCACCCTGACCCTGGCCGAACCGCTCACCGCCGCGGTGTTGGGCATGGTGGTGCTGGACGAGCCGGTCCGAGCGACCACGATCGTCGGGATCGCAATGGTGGGGCTGGGACTGGTGGCATTGACGTATCGAGGTCGGGCGTAGCGTCGCCCGTCGCCCTCCGGTTCGGGCTCGGGTATCGGGCATCGAAGCTCGGGTCCGGCCTCCGGTCTCCGGCCTCCGGTCTCGGGCTTCAGCCCATCCCTTTCCGGCATCCGGCCCTAGTGCTCGCACCCTCGCGAGGGCGATGCTGTAAGGGTCAGCGCATCACGGAGGGGACGCTCGTGACACGACCCATCGTCACGGTCGACGGCAATGAGGCCGCCGCCTTCGTGGCTCATCGCCTCAGTGAGGTCGTGGCGATCTATCCGATCACCCCCGCGTCGCCGATGGGGGAGCTGGCCGACGCCTGGTCTTCCGGCGGCAAGCCCAACCTCTGGGGCGACATCCCCGCGGTGATCGAGATGCAGAGTGAGGCCGGCGCCGCCGGAACCCTTCACGGCGCCCTACAGACCGGGGCGCTCTCCACCACCTTCACCGCCTCCCAGGGTTTGTTGCTGATGCTGCCCAACATGTTCAAGATCGCCGGGGAACTCACCCCGGCGGTGATCCACGTCGCTGCCCGCACCATCGCCACCCACGCCCTGTCGATCTTCGGCGATCACAGCGACGTGATGGCGGCCCGCACCACGGGGTTCGCCATGCTGGCATCTGCCTCGGTGCAGGAGGCCCAGGATCTCGCCGCAGTGGCTCATGCCGCCACCCTCGAGTCCCGAGTCCCGTTCCTGCACTTCTTCGACGGCTTCCGCACCTCCCACGAGGTCGCCAAGATCGAGCGACTGACCGATGCGGATCTGATTGCGATGCTCGACCCCGATGCGATAGCCGCTCACCGGCTTCGTGCTCTGGATCCGGAGCATCCGGTGTTGCGCGGTTCGGCGCAGAACCCTGATGTGTTCTTCCAGGGTCGCGAGGCGTCCAACAGCTTCTACGACGCGGTTCCCGGAATCGTCACTGCGGCCATGGAGCGGCTCGGGACACTGGTGGGTCGCCGTTACCGGCTCTTCGACTACTACGGACATCCGGAGGCCGAGCGAGTCGTCGTGGTGATGGGCTCGGCGGTGGGTGCCGTTGGGGAGACCATCGATGTGCTCAATGCGGGCGGCCAGCGGGTCGGGATGCTGGCGGTCCGCCTATTCCGGCCGTTCAGCGGCCGGGACTTTCTCGCCGCCCTCCCCGCCACGGCGAAGGTCGTCGCGGTGCTCGACCGCACCAAGGAGCCGGGCTCGGTCGGTGAGCCGCTATTGCAGGACGTCGCCACCGTGCTCGCCGGCGCCGCCGCCGACGGTCGCTCGCTGCCGCGGATCATCGGGGGTCGCTACGGCCTCTCCTCGAAGGAGTTCACCCCGGCGATGGCCAAGGCCGTGTTCGACGAGGCGGCAGCGGTGGCGCCCCGTCCGCGCTTCACGGTCGGGATCCGCGATGACGTCACCGGCCTGTCCCTCGACTTCGATCCAGCCTTCAGCGCCGAACCCGACGGAGTCACAGGGGCGATGTTCTTCGGGTTGGGTAGCGACGGCACGGTCGGAGCGAACAAGAACACGGTGAAGATCGTCGGCGAGCACACGCCACTCTTCGCCCAGGGCTACTTCGTCTACGACTCCAAGAAGTCGGGGTCGACGACGGTGTCACACCTGAGGTTCTCTCCGGTTCCGATCCGGTCGACCTACCTCGTCGATCGTGCGGACTTCATCGGGGTGCATCACTTCGGCCTCCTCGAGACCACCGATGTGCTCTCGCGCGCCGCCGACGGCGCCATCGTGCTGCTCAACACCCCCCATGGCGCGGCCACCTGGGAGCGGCTTCCCGTGGAGGTGCAACGTCGCATCATCGAGGGCCGCATGAAGGTCCATGGCATCGACGCCGACTCGGTGGCGGAGTCCGTCGGCCTGGGGAAGCGGGTAAACACCGTGCTGCAGACCTGCTTCTTCCTGCTCACCACGCTGTTGCCCCAGGATGAGGCTCTGGCGGCGATCAAGGAATCGATCCGCAAGACCTACGGCCGACGGGGCGAGGCGGTGCTCAACCGCAACTATGCCGCGGTCGACGAGGCGCGGCGGGCGCTCTTCGAGATCACCGTGCCGTCGGAGGTCACCGGGAGGGTGCGGTTGCGCCTTCCCGTCGCCGACGCGGCCCCCGAGTTCGTGCGCAGCGTCACCGGTGAGATCATCGCCGGACGCGGTGACCTGCTCCCGGTGTCCGCCCTCCCCGCCGATGGCACCTTCCCCACCGACACAGCCCGCTGGGAGAAGCGGTCTATCGCCGACGAGATCCCGGTGTGGGACGCCGACATCTGCATCGATTGCGGTCGCTGCGCCCTGGTGTGTCCCCACGCCGCCATCCGAATTGCCTATGTCGATCCCGCCGACCTGGTGGGTGCCCCCGATGGATTCCTGCACCGCGCCACGGTCGGCAAGGACTTCCCCGACAAGCGACTGGTGATCTCGGTGGCCCCCGACGACTGCACCGGTTGCTCCGTGTGTGCGGATGTGTGCCCGGCGCGCAGCAAGGAACTGGTCAAACACAAGGCACTCGACATGATGCCGAAGGGGCCGATCCTGGAGAAGGCGCGGGTCCACTTCGAGTTCTTCCTCGGACTGCCTCCCATCGACCGTCGCCAGGTGGCGGTGGCCACACTTAAGGGGTCTCAGGCGCTGCAACCGCTGTTCGAGTTCAGCGGCGCGTGTTCCGGATGCGGGGAGACCCCGTACATCAAGCTCCTCACCCAGTTGTTCGGTGACCGGATGCTGGTCGCCAACGCCACCGGCTGCTCATCGATCTATGGGGGCAACCTGCCGACCACACCGTGGTCCGTGGATGCCGCCGGTCGTTGTCCGGCGTGGTCGAACTCGATCTTCGAGGACTACGGCGAGTTCGGGCTGGGGATGCGTCTCGGTGCCGT
>CAYTTU010000034.1:0-17374 GCA_964440905.1 uncultured Acidimicrobiia bacterium
GTGGAGGGTGGGCTCGGCTGCCGCGATCCGGGACGACCCGGCCCACTCGAGGACGACCGCTCCTGGGATGCCACCCGGGCACTGGCGCTCCTCGGCGACTGAGCCTCAGGGGGTGCGGGCATAGGTCGCTGGCTTCATCAGGTCTCGGCTTGTGGCAAGCCGAGACCTGATCCCGGGGCGAACCTATTCGCGCACCCCCTCAGGGGCTACCGACCACATCGAGCACCAAACCGACGACGGCAGCGACTGTGAGGTGGGAGGTGTCGATCACCACTGCGTCGTCGGCGGGGCGCAGCGGCGAGGTGACCCGTGAGGTGTCGAGGGCGTCGCGCCGCCCCATCTGGGCGATGAGGTCCGGGATCGAGGCCCCAGACGCCTCGGGGTCGGCGGCGCGCCGGGCGGCGCGCACCGCCACATCTGCCGTCAGATAGACCTTGGCCGCGGCATCGGGGAATACCACGGTGCCGATATCGCGCCCCTCCACCACCGCATCACCGCCGTGATGCCGCACCCACTGGCGCTGCATCTCGACCACGGTGCGGCGCACTTCCGCATGCGCCGACACCTCGCTAACCGCTGCGGTCACCTCAGGACCGCGCAGTGCCCCGCTCACGGGTTCGCCGTCGAGCAGCAACCCGGAGTCCGCGGCGAAGTCGATTGTGGCGCCGCGAAGGGCTGTCACTATCCCGGATTCGTCGCCGGGGTGAATCCCGGCGCGCTGGGCCACCAGGGTGGCGGCTCGGTAGTAGGCCCCGGTGTCGAGGTGGGGGATGCCTAGTGCCGCGGCCACGGCGCGCGCCACCGTGCTCTTGCCGACCCCACTGGGACCATCTATCGCGACGACCACACCATCTCCAATGTGTCGGCGAACTCGGGCCAGGAGACCGCGGCTGCCTCGATGCCGACGACCGTCACCGTACCCGCCACGGTCGCCGCCACCGCCGCCGCCATCGCCATGCGATGATCCGCACCGGCGAAGAACGCCCCGGATCGCAGCGGGCCATGATGCACGGTGAACCCATCGGGCCGCTCTGCGATCTTGCCTCCGAGCGCTCCCACCATCGCCACGGTGGAGGCAATGCGATCCGACTCCTTGAACCGCAGCTCGGAGGCGTCGGTGATCGTGGTCGAGCCTTCGGCCACCGTCGCCAACAGGGCCACCAGCGGCAACTCGTCGAGGGTCCGCACGGTGAGCTCGGCGCTCACCTCGATGCCGGTGAGCACTGGACCGCGAACGGTCACATCCCCCACCGGATCGCCGAGCACCTCCTCACCGGGAATCGCCTCGACGGCAGCCCCCATGGCGGCCAGCACGTCGAGCAGACCGGTGCGTCCCGGATTCAGCGACACTCCCGGGGTGGTCACCTGGCCATCGGTAAGGGCTGCTGCGGTCCAGAGAAACGCCGCCGAGGAAGGATCCGCGGGAACGGTCAGTTCGAGCGGCGGCACCGGTCCGGGATGGACTTCGAATGTGGTTGGGCCGAGGGTCCGGCCCCGGCCCAGGGCGCCCAGCCACCGTTCGGTGTGATCGCGATACCCCGGGGGCGAGTCGATGGTGCTCGGTCCGACAGCCTGCAGCGCTGCCAGGGCAAAGGCGGTGCGCACCTGGGCGCTCGCCTCCGGGATCCACACCGCGGTCCCCGCCAGGGGGCCGCCGGTGACGGTCAGCGGGGCGGTGCCTGCGGGGGTGGTGGTGACCACTGCTCCCAGGGCACCCAGCGGCGCCACCAGGCGGCGCATCGGGCGACGAAGCAGCGAGGGGTCTCCGGTGATTCGGGTCACGAAGGGCCGGCCGGCGGCGGCTCCCGCGAGCATCCGCATGGTCGATCCGCTATTGGCCGTGTCGATCGGCGCCCCGGAATCGGTCCAACCCTCGATGCCCGGGGAATCGACCCGCCCGCGATCCACCCGCACCCCGAATCGCCCCAGAGCCCAGGTGGTGGCGGCGACGTCGGCTCCGGTCCCCAGACCCGTGATGCGGGAAAGGCCCGAGGCCATGGCCGCCAGGATCAGGGCGCGGTGCGACAACGACTTGTCACCGGGCGGTGCGACGGTGGCGCCGAACCCGCCTCGAGGTCCGGAAAAGGAGCGGGCGACGCTCATGAGCCGTCCCGGACCGAGGCATGGATACTGCGCACCTCGGCGATGCTGAGCAGGCGCCACGTGCCCGGGGCGAGATCTGCATCGCGAATCGGGCCGATGGCGACCCGCACCAGTGCCTCGACGTCGTGACCCACAGCCGCCAGGAGCCGGCGCACCTCGCGGTTGCGTCCCTCCCCCATCGTCACCTCGAGCAGGGTTGCCGTCGGGCTGCGATCGACGATGCGCACCGCAAGCACTCGGGCCGGACCGTCGTCGAGGTCCATGCCGTCGCGGAGTCGCTCCAGTACCGCCTTGCCGGGATGTCCGGTTACCCGGGCGAGGTAGGTCTTGGTGACTCCGTGGCGGGGATGGGTGACCACCTCGGTGAGGGTTCCGTCGTTGGTGACGATCAACAGCCCCTCGCTGTCGGTGTCGAGTCGGCCCACCGGATACACCCGGGTGCCTGTCGGCACCAGGTCGATCACGGTCTGACGGCCTTGAGGGTCGGCGGCCGTACTCACCACCCCGAGTGGTTTGTACACCAGATAGTGGACCAGATCGGGGCGCACCGGGAGGGGCACCCCATCCACCTCCACCAGGGCCACCTCGGGGTCGATCTTCTGCCCGAGGTGTGCTGGCACCCCGTCGACACTCACCCTTCCCTCCCGGATCATGTCCTCGGCGGACCGGCGCGAGGCGATTCCGGAGTGGGCGATCAGCTTCTGGAGTCGCTCGATGGCTGTTCCGGTCGGAAGGGACGCTCCAGAACCTCGACCACCGCGGCGGGCGGCACATGGTCGGCGAGCGGCGGCAGGTCGGCGAGCGATCCGAGGGCGAGCTTCTCGAGGAACAGATCGGTGGTTCCGTACAACAGGGCCTGGCCCGAGCCCGGGGCGGTGCCGGTCACCTCGATGAGTCCCCGCTGCTCGAGGGTGCGCAGGGAGTGCTCCGAGTCGACCCCGCGGATCTCGGCGATCTGGCCACGGGACACCGGCTGGCGGTAGGCCACCACTGCCAGGGTCTCCAGTGCGGGCCGCGACAGCCTGGTGGCAGTCGGAGAAGTGGCGAACCGCTCGAGATACGGGTGCAGGTCCGGCCTCGTGTACAACCTCCAGCCCCCGGCGACCTGGCGCAGTACCACGCCGCTGGCGGTGGCGACGAGCCTGTCCCCCAGCGCGGTCAGGGCAGCGGTCACCTCGCCGGGTGGGATCTCCAGCACCTGAGACAGCTCCCCTACCGATACCGGGGCGTCGGCGACGAAGAGGACCGCCTCGATGGCGGCAACCCGCTCGGTCATGTGTCCCACTCGCTGATCAGAGCCCCGGCCGGTGCCGCGGTGCGTCGCAACGTTATGGGGGCGTGGGGCTCGGCCTGGCGTGCCTCGATCAGACCCCAGCGAGCCAGCTCCAGCATGGCGAGAAAGTAGGCCACCAGTTCGATCGGGCGGTCGAGGTGGGCGGTGACCCGGTCGAAGTCGGTCTCGATCTCCGTCTCGAGTCGGCGGCGCAGGTCGGCGATGGCATCTGTCACCGAGGGCAGCTCCAGGTCGAGGTGGTCGAGTCCCGGCTCGGCGGTGGCGCGCTCCAGGATTCGTCCCGCCAGCATCGCCAGGCCGGTGGCGTCGAGTCCAATGCGCACCGGCCGGGTGGCCGTGGCGAACTCGGGATCGAACCCGGAGAGACGCCCCACCAGGTGCTCGGTGACTTCAAGCCGCAGACCGAACACTGCGGCCACGTCCTTGAAGGTGAGGTTGGCGAGCAGCCTGGCAAGCAGCCGGTCGCGCTCTTCGGCCAAAAGCAGATCCTCGTCCAGGTCCACCGAGTCGTCGCCGGGGAGAAGGCGGCGCGCCTTGAGCTGGATCAGGGTGGCGGCGATGAGCAGGAACTCGGAGGTCACCTCCAGGTCGAGCTGGCGCATCTGTTCCAGATGGACCAGGTACTCGCCGACCAGGTCGGACAGACTCAGCTCGGTCACCTCGAGCCGATGCGAGGTGATCAGCTGCAGCAACAGATCGAGCGGGCCCTCGAAGACCGGGGTGCGCACCTCGTAGGTCATCGCCCCGCCATCGTATCGGGGCAACCGCCCCACACCGTGGTCAATCCTGATCGGCCCGGCGTAGCGTCGCCCAGTCATCCGGGGCGACGCCGCGGGGAGGCAGGTGACTCCGATGATCCCTGGCGAACGCGACGACGATGTCCGACTCGCCGACGGCGTCGAGCATGGCGGCCCCGATCGGGCCGTGATCGAGGTAGCGGCGCATCCTGGAGGAAACCGGGAGCCGGGCGATGGCCAGGAGAGAGGCGACGGTGCGCCCCGAGACTCGCAGTCCGGAAGCGGACTTGCCGACGTCGTGGAGCAGGGCGGCGCGGAAGAGGTCGCGGCGTCCCGGGGCCGCTGCCGACACGGTTTCCGCCACCGTCAGTCCGTGCGCCTGGTCCATTGGCGCCTGGGCGAAGTAGAGCCGGGCCGCGGCGTCCTCGAGCGTGGCGGCAACACGACGCTGCTCGGTCGGTGAGAGGCCTCGCGCCCCGATTGACCGGAAAAATCGCCGGGCGAGGTGAGGCAGGTCGGCGATGGTCATACCGCCACCTGCACCAACCAGCGGATCCAGTCGCCGAGGAAAGCCAAAGCACCGTCGAAAACGAACACGAGCAGGATCAGGACAACGAATCCGAAAGGGGCGGCGCGCGCATACAGCCGTCGGCCGGCGGGGGGAAGCACCAGTGGAAGCAGGCGGCTTCCATCCAGGGGCGGGATGGGGAGCATGTTGAACACCGCCAGTGCTGCGTTCACGACGACGAAACCGAGAAGCATCCGCCCCGCCAGACCGGGCTGCTCCAAGAAGATGGTGTCCCCCGACTGGTGGAACGGCCCGAGGCGTCCCACCAGCAATGCCAGGAGGAGATTGGTGGCCGGCCCGGCCAGGGCAGTGACCGCCATGCCCTCGACGGGACGGGCAAACCCCGAGGGATTCACCGGCACCGGCCTGGCCCAGCCGAAGACGTTCTGTCCCGCTGCGGCCAGCATCGCCGGCACCGCGAGCGATCCCACAGGGTCGAGGTGGCGCAGCGGGTTCAGTGTGAGCCTGCCGGCATCGCGGGCCGTGGTGTCGCCGAGGCGGAAGGCCACCAGCCCATGGGCCACCTCGTGGAGGATCACCGCGGGGATCAGCAGCGCCACGAACAGCAGGGCGTCGATCAGGGCGGTCTCGTGCAGGGTCACCGCGGTGAGGCCGGGGAGATTGCGCTACCTCAGCCGCCGGCGGCGGCCTTGCAGTCGACACAGTGCACCGACTCCGGGCGGTACTCGAGGCGAGCTTCCCCGATCTCGTTGCCGCAGTTGATGCAGCGTCCGTAGCTGCCCTCAGCGATCCGGTTCAGAGCGTGGTCGATCTCGGCGAGGCGCTGCTTGAGCGAGTCCACCAGGCCGATCACCTCGGTGCGTTCGGCGGTGGCGGCCGCGGCGTCGGCGAAGGCTCCACCGAAGTCGACATCGTCGCTCAGATCGCCGCTCTCGCTCGCCCCGAGCTCGGACAGCTGGTGAAGCACCTCGATGCGCTGTTCCTGAAGCCGGGTCTGGGCGGTCGGATGGGACATGGGCATCATCGCCTTTAGCTGCGCGGGTGTGTCGTCCGGTAGACCTCAAGAAGGTGGCGGGGCGACACTCGGGTGTAGACCTGAGTGGTGCTGATGCTAGCGTGACCGAGCAGTTCCTGAACGGTTCTCAGGTCCGCGCCACCCTCGACCATGTGCGTGGCGGCGCTGTGTCGCAGCACGTGAGGAGAGGCTGCTCCGGGGGGTAAGCCGGCACGCCGTCCCGCTGCTCGCACCACCTCCCAGACTCCCTGGCGGGTGATGCGGCCGCCCCGCATGTTGAGGAACACGGCGCGACCGGAACGGGCAGTGCGCAGCGCAGCCCGATCCGGCAGCCACGCCTCGAGGGCGCGCCGCGCTGCCCCGCCTACCGGCACCAGGCGCTGCTTGTTGCCCTTTCCGGTGACGAGCGCGGTGCTCTCGGAGAGATCGAGATCCAGTTCGTCGAGTCCCACCGCCTCGGCGACGCGGCACCCGGTGGCATAGAGGAACTCGACCAGGGCCCGGTCACGCCGCCCGGTGCGGGTGGTGGCGTCGGGCGCCTCGAGGAGGGCAAAGGTGTCCTCGACGGTGAGCGCCTTGGGGAGGGAGCGGGGTCGCTGCGGACCCTCGACCAGCCGGGTGGGATCGCTCGTTGCCAGACCCTCGGACACCAGGAAGCGGTGGAACCCGCGCACCGCTGCCAGTCGCCGGGCCACCGTGGTCGGTGCCAGCCCCCGGTCGTGCTGCTCGGCTAGGAATGCCGAGACGGCCTCTGGTCCCGGGGGTCGGCGTCCGAGATGGGCCAGGTAGGCGCCCAGGTCACGGCGGTAGGCGATGATGGTGGCCGGTGACAGCCCCCGTTCGGCCCGCAGTGCCGCCAGGTACTCGTCGACCTGATCCTGCAGCCCGGCCGCTGCGGCGGGCATCAGGCCCTTTCCGGTACGGCCGGCACTCCTGGGGCGGGAACCTCGCCGCCGGCGCGACGACGCCGGGTCGCCGCCTCCATGAATCCCGCAAAGAGCGGGTGGGGATCGTCGGGGCGGGACTTGAACTCGGGATGGAACTGGGTGGCGACGAACCACGGATGACTCGGGAGTTCGATGATCTCCACCAGCCGATCGTCGGGAGACACTCCGGCCACCAGCAACCCGGCGTCCACCAGGTCCTGGCGATAGCGGTTGTTCACCTCATAGCGGTGGCGGTGCCGTTCGTACACCACCTCCTCGCCGTAGACACGTCGCGAATGGGATCCCGCGGTGAGCCTGGCGGCGTACAGCCCGAGGCGCATCGTCCCGCCCATGTCCTCCACGGCGTGCTGTGACTCGAGCAGATCGATCACCGGGTGGGGGGTGAGCGGGTCGAACTCGCTCGAGTTGGCGTCGGCCAGTCCGAGCTTTGCGCGGGAGAACTCGATCACGGCGCACTGCAGGCCGAGGCAGAGACCCAGGAAGGGGATTCCGTTCTCCCGGGCGTGACGCACCGCCTGGATCTTGCCCTCGATCCCCCGCACGCCGAATCCGCCGGGAACGACGATCCCGTCGACACCGTCGAGCCGGTCCATGCCCAGCATCCCCTCCAACTCGTCGCTGGGAACCCAGCGCAGATCGACCGCCACACCATTGGCCAGCGCACCGTGTCGCAGCGCCTCGGTGACCGAGAGGTAGGCGTCGGGAAGGTCGACGTACTTGCCCACCAGGGCGATGGTGACCTTCTCCCGGGCCGCCGACATCCGCTCGACCATCGCCTTCCACGCCGTCAGGTCCGGGGCCGGCGCCTCGAGTCCGAACTTGCGGCACACCACGTCGTCGAGCCCCCCGGCGTGGAGCAGCAGTGGCACCTGGTAGGTGTTGGCCACGTCTGGGGCGTTGATCACGGCCGACACCGGGACGTCGCAGAAGAGGCTGATCTTGCGGCGCTCGGCGTCGTCGACGGGACGATCGGAGCGGACCACGATGGCGTCGGGTTGGATCCCGCGGCTGCGCAGCTCGGCAACGCTGTGCTGGGTGGGCTTGGTCTTGAGCTCCTCGGATGGGCCGATGTACGGAGTCAGGGTCACGTGGATGAACACGGCCGAGTCGTGCCCCACCTCGTTGCGAAGTTGGCGCACCGCCTCGAGGAAGGGAAGGATCTCGATGTCGCCCACGGTGCCGCCGATCTCGGTGACGACGACGTCGGCTCCAGTACGCTGACCGAGCTTCTTGATCCGGCTCTTGATCTCGTTGGTGATGTGCGGGATCACCTGGACGGTCTCGCCGAGAAAGTCGCCGCGTCGCTCCCGCTGGATCACCGCTTGATAGACCGAGCCGGTGGTGACGTTGCAGTCTCGCTGCAGGTTGCGGCCAGTGAAGCGCTCGTAATGGCCCAGATCCAGGTCGGTCTCGCCTCCGTCGTCGGTGACGAACACCTCACCGTGTTGGAACGGATTCATCGTCCCCGGGTCGACGTTGATGTACGGATCGAGCTTCTGGTTGACGACCGAGAGACCCCGGGAGCGGAGGAGACGACCGACCGACGCCGCCGTAATGCCCTTGCCCAGGCTGCTCACAACCCCGCCGGTGACGAAGACGTACTTGGTCATGTCCCTCGGGAATACGATCGTAGCACCGTTGGCTCACCCTAGCCAGGATGGGCGCCACCGCGCCGCGTCGCGGCGAGGGCGAGCAGTTCGGCGGCGTGCTCGCGGCCCGAGTCGCTCTCACCGATGCCGCCCAACATGCGTGAAATCTCGGCGACGCGCTCGTCACCGTCGAGCCGGCGCACCGCAGCCTCACGACCCGCCCGCTCCACCACGATGTGGGCATCGGCAAACGCGGCCACCTGCGGCAGGTGGGTCACCACCAGCACCTGGCGACCGCGCGCCAGGCGGGCGAGCAGCTCTCCCATCGCCAGGGCGGTGCTCCCGCCTACCCCGGCGTCGATCTCGTCGAAGGCAACGACTTCGGCGTCGGCCACCCCGGCGGCCACCCGGATCGCCAGGACCAGTCGGCTGAGCTCCCCGCCTGAGGCGACCCGTCCCACGGGTCCCGGGGTGAGCCCGGAGTCAGAGGCGAACAACAGGCGAAGCCGGTCGGCGCCGTGCGGGCCGGGTGGGGAGGACTCGACCTCGACAATGAGCACCGGATCACGAAATCCGAGATCCTGCAAGTGTTTGCGGGCCGACTTGACCAGCCGTTCTCCGGCCCGGCGCCGGTGCCCCGCCAGGGCCTCGCCCGTCTCCTGGGCGGCGGTCTCGGCGGCGGTGATCTCGGTGGCGATGTTGGCCGCTCGATCGGTGAGCTGCTCAAGCCGGGCCGCCCGCTCCGCCGCCTCGGCGCCGAAGGAGATGACCTCGTCGATGGTGGCGCCGTACTTTCGGCGCAGGCCGGCCAGCGCGGCCGCTCGCTCCTCGGCGCCCATCAGGGCCCCGGGGTCGTGGTCGATCCCGTCGGCGGCCCCGCGCAGGTCGCGCCCCAGTTCGTCTGCCTCGGTGACCAGCGTGCGCAATCTCCCCACCAGTTCCTGCAGTGCCGGGTCGATGCGTGCCGCCCCTTCGAGATGCCCCAGTGCGGAGCGCAGGGCGTCGGAAGCGCCCCCCTCGTCGTCGAGGGAGATGGAGGCGGTTCCCAGGGTCTCGATCAGCTCCCCGGCGTGTCGCAGGCGTCCCAGGGTGGATTTCAGCGCCTCCTCCTCGCCGCTATGGAGCCGGGCTGCGGAGATCTCGGCCGCCTGGTGACGCGCCAGATCCAGGTCCCGAGCCATGGCACGGGGATCGCCACCGAGGGCGGCACGATCGGCCCGCAAACCGGAGAGCCTCTCCCAGGCCTGGCGATAACTGGCCTCGGTCTTGTTGCCGGCATCGTCGAGCAGGCCGTCGATCAGGCGCCGCACCGATGACTCCTGACCAAGGGCGACGTGCTCGTGCTGGGCGACGATCTCGACCAACGCGTCGAGGCGTTCCGCCAGCGCCCGTGCCGGGACCATGGCGCCATCGAGGTAGGCGCGCGACTTGCCCTCGGCGACGCGTCGCGCCACCACCGTCTCGGCGGGGCCGATGGAGAACCGGCCTTCGGCCAGCGCCTCGGCGCCGTGAGGTCCGATGCGATCGCTGCGGGCGGGGTCGCCGCGCAGCAGCGCCAGGGCGCCGAGCAGCAGTGTCTTGCCGGCGCCGGTCTCGCCGGTCACAGCCACCAGGCCCGGACCCGGCTCGATGCGGGCGGAGCGGATGATCCCCAGGTTCTCGACATGGAGCTCTTCAAGCATCGTGGAGGTGGAACTTCTCCTTGACGGTGCGAGCGAAGTTGGCCGGGTCCAGTCGGATCAGCCGCACCGGTCGCTCGCCGCGCCGCACCTTGATCCGCTGCCCCGGGCTCAGGTCGGCGTGGTGGCGGCCATCCACGTTCACCCGCGCCGCCCGGTCGGAGGTGATCACGATCTCGAGCTCGACCTCCGGCCCGAAGACGATGGGCCTGCCGAACAGGTTGTGGGGCGCCACCGCGGTCAGCACCAGTGCCTCGAGTTCGGGATCCACCAGGGGTCCGCCGGCAGAGAACGTGTACGCCGTCGACCCGGTGGCGGTGGCGACGATCACGGCATCGGTGCGGTACTCGACCAACTGCTCGCCGGCAACGATCACGGCGATACCGACCACCTGGCGACTCACCGCCTTCTCCACCACCACGTCGTTCAATCCTTCGACGACCCGGCCATCGGGAAGCATCGCGGCGACCGTCATCCGCGGCGAGATCCGATAAGCCCCGGCTGCCAGGAGGTCCAACGCCGCAGCGATCCGGGACGGATCCACCTCGGCGAGAAACCCGACGTTGCCGGCGTTGACCCCGAGCAGCGGGAGGTGCCACGTCCGGGCCAGGGCGCTGGCCTCGAGCACCGTGCCGTCGCCACCCACCGCCACCACCACGTCCCCGGGGGCGCCATCAGCCGGCCACTCCCCCACTCCCCGCATCCGCGTGGCGTCGCCGGCAGCCGCCACCACCTCCATGTCCCGGTCCGCAGCCAGCCCGGCCAATGCGGTCCCGATCTCGGCCGAGGCGGCCCGGGATGGATGGAGGACCAGTGCGAGCCTCATTCCCGGCACCCAGCGAGCAGCAGGCTGTCGGCTGCCGCGGCCTCGCCAAGGCGGCCGTGGAGCAGAAACTCGACGTTGCCCTTGGCTCCGAGGATCGGTGAGCGCATCGCCCGGAGCGGGCCGATTGTCACAGCACTCAAACCGGCGGCCACGGCCAGCACCGCTCCCTCCTGCGTCGCCGGATCGCGCACGATGCCCCCGGAGCCGATCGCATCCCGGCCCGCCTCGAATTGGGGCTTCACCAGGATCACATAATCGGTTCCTGCCTCCCCGGCAGCTGCCAGGCGGTCGGCGAGCAGCCTGACCGAGATGAAAGAGACATCCACCACCACGACTCCGAACGGGGCCCCGAGCCCGAAGACGTCGGCGTTGCGGAAGTTGGTACGGTCGTGGACCACGACCCGCGGGTCGGTCCGCAGGCGCCACAGCAGCTGCCCGTAGCCGACGTCGACCGCGACCACCTGCTCCGCTCCGGCGGCGAGCAGCACGTCGGTGAAACCACCGGTGGAGGCCCCCACGTCGAGGGCGCGTCTCCCGGTGACCTCTATCGGGAAACTCTCCAGGGCGGCGGCAAGCTTCTGCCCGCCGCGGCTGGCCCATCCGGCGGTCGCAGCCATGGTTATCGGGTCGTCGGGGGCCACCAGGGTGGCGGGCCGGGGCGCCGGGCGCCCGCCGACCGTCACCCCGCCGACGGCGATGAGACGGTGCGCCTCGGCCCGGCTGGTCACCATCCCGCGGCGAACCAGTTCGGCGTCAAGCCTGCGCCGCGGCGGCATCCCCGGCCTCGTGCTCGAGCATCGAACCGAGCCGGGCCACCAGGGCATCGGCCAGCGTCACCGCGGCGGCCGGGTCCGCTGCCGCAAGCTCGGAGAGCAGGGTCTCGGTGGGCGTATCATCCATGGGGGCCATTATCCACGTCCGCGACGACAGGTTGCACCATTGCTTCCCATCCGTGACGTCAATCCGACTCTGATCCGCCCATTGGTGACCTGGGCGATCATCGCCGCCAATGCGTTCGTCTTTCTGGCGATCCAGCCCCAGGAAGAGCCCGCCGCCACTGAGTTCGCCTATCGCAACGCTGCCATCGCCTGCGAACTCACCACCGGCGAACCCCTGGAGTTCATCGAGGCGAACACCGGCACCTGCCTGGAGCGCCCCGGCGAGGGGCCGATCTTTCCGGAGAAGAACCTGTGGTTTTCGGCAGTGGCGTCGATGTTCCTCCACGCCAACCTCGCCCACATCCTGTTCAACATGTGGAGCATGTGGATCTTCGGTAACAACGTGGAGGAGGCCTTCGGCCACCGCGCCTTTCTCCTCTTCTACCTGATCACCGGGGCGGCAGCCACGGCGGGGTTCGTGGTCGCCGAACCCGACACCACCATTCCCCTGGTGGGCGCCTCGGGGGCGATCGCCGGGGTAATGGGGGCCTACCTGGTGCTGTTTCCCCGCCACCTGGTGCTCACCCTCATCATCATCCGAGTGGTGGCGATCCCGGCCGTCGCTTTCCTGGCACTGTGGTTCGGCAGCCAGTTCCTCCTCGCCGGCTCCGAGACCGGCATCGCCTGGCAGGCGCACGTGGCGGGTTTCGCCGCCGGGGCCCTGATCGCCCTTCCGTTGCGCGCACGATTGCTGGCCCGGATCGGGGCGGCACCGGTAGACGCGTGAGCGGATAGCTGGGATTGCTGACAGCTCCGACAGCCCACAGCTGACAGCTGACGGCTAGGAGCCGGAGGCAGCGGCTCGTGGCGATGAGCGATGGGCGATGAGCGACGCGCTATGTGGGTTGTTCGGCTCGGCCTCTGGGTCTGGGCTGTTAGCTGTTAGCTGACAGCGATGCTGCGATCGCCTTGGGGAGTTCGGCCACCGATTGCAGTACCAAATCCGGCTTCCACTCCGGGGGTATCGACTCCGCATTGCGCTCCACGCCGGTCAGGACCAGGACGCCGCACCAACCGGCGGTACGCGCCAGAGCGAGATCGGTGGCGGCACGGTCACCAACCATCCAGGTCGGTCCGGGGGTCAGGCGGGAGGTGATCAGCCGGCGCATCGGTTCGTTCGGCTTGCCCGCCACCTCGGCCCGGCGTCCCGCCATCGCCTCCACCGCGGCCAGCAGCGCCCCTGCCCCGGGGAGTGGACCATCGGGGTGGGGGAAGGTCGGGTCGGCGTTGCTGGCCACCAGGCGGGCTCCGGCGCCGGCGGCACGCCCGGCGAGTTGGAGCAGGGCGAAGTCGAACGATCGGTCCAGGCCGACCACGACACTGCGAGCGGCAGCGGCATCCCGGGTGATCGCGATCCCCCGGGCGGCGAGCGCCACAGTCAGACCGCTCTCCCCCACAACCACTGCTGGCGAGTCCTCGGGACCGAGCAGCCCGGCTACGGCCTGAGCCGAGGTGAGGATGTGGGCCGCGTCGATCGCCCGTCCCAGTACCTCACCGAGATGCCTCGAGACGGACTCCGACGTCCGGGTGGAGTTGTTGGTGGCGATGAGCCAGGAGATGCCGTCGCGGTCGAGGGCATCGAGGGTCGCCGTGGCGCCGGGAATCGCCCTTCCCCCGGTGGTCAGGCACCCGTCGATGTCGAGTACCACATTGCCCGGACGGGGCAGGGCGGCTACAACACCATCACCCATGCTGAAATCCTTCCCGGCGCTGCTCCCCGCCACCCCGGATCCGATGTCGCGCGACGAGGCGGCGGCGGCGTCGCGAGCCTTGCGTCACGCCGTGGCACGCTACCAGTCGGCCGACGACCTCCCCGAACTGCTCCCGTTCCGTCATGCCGGTCCTGCCCTCTACCGCTATTCGGTGACCACGCCGGGTGGTGGCATCCTCTCGGGGCTGGTGGGACTCGTCGAGGTCGCCGATCTGCTCCCTCATGAGGAGACCATCCTCGAGCAGGAGGATCGCGAAGCCATCGACCTCGAGATCCGCCCGCTGCTCGCCATCACCAGGAGCAGCCTCCCCGAGCTGCCCGAGATCGGCCCGGCGGCAGAGGTCACCTTCGGCAGCCAGACCCATCGAGCGGTTCCGGTGGAGCCGGCCCCCCTTGACCTCGGCTCCGTTGTGCTCGCCGACGGTCACCATCGCCGTCGGTCGGCGCTGCGTCATGAGGGCGCCCACGCTCGTGCGATGACCCTCGTGGTGGGCGACTCAGGTCGGGGTCTGCGAGCCGATGCCTTCCAGCGGCGGTTGGTGGCGGTCGGCCGCCTGCCGGAGTCGGTCGCGGAGTCGTTCGTGGTCGAGGCGGCCCTCCGCCCCACACCGCGCGCCGGTGCCCTGGTGTGGGTGGAACCGGATCGTCCCCCCGTGCTGCTGCGCCCCCGCCCCGAGGCGTTGGCGCGGATGCCTCCGACGCTGCGCTCGATCGGGGCGGCGGTGGCGGCCCACCTGCTGTATCCGCATGTCGGGGCCACTCAGGATCGCATCGAGCACTTCGCCACCGGCGTGGCGGCGCGCCACGCCCTTGGTGCCGGCGACGCCGCCCTGCTGCTTCCCCGGGTGTCGATCCCGGCGGTGCTGGCGGCGGCGGCGGCAGGCACCCTCCTTCCTCCCAAGGGGTCGCGCTTTCAGCCCAAGCCGGTACGGGGACTCGTGGTGCGAGCCCGTGCGTAAGAGTCCTGAGTCATGAGTCCAAAGTCATGAGCCAGAGTTCGGAGAATCCAGAGTCCTGAGCCAGGGGCGTATAGGCGGTCTGGCTCATGACTCATGACTATTGGAGTGCCGCTCCCAAGCGTTGAATCACCGCTACGTACAGATCCGCGGTCAGGCCAAGCGATGCTTCCGAGACCCGCTCATCGGGCCCGTGGAACATCCGGAGGAAGTCGCCGAACCCGATCCTGCCGTCCATCAGACCGACGCCATAGGCCACGACGCCCTTGGGGCGGAAGAACCGAGCATCGGTGCCCACCGGGATCATCGCCGGAATCGGATGATGTCCCGGAGCGTGGGTGGCGAGGGCCGCGGTGATTGCATCCCACAGCGGACCGTGCGGCGCCGAGCCTCCGGCGGCGGTCGACTCGACTTCCTCGTAATCGAGACCGTGGAGCCCGCCGGCGGCAAGATCGAAGTGCTGGCGCACGTCGGCGGCGTCCTGTCCGGGGAGGACCCGTACATCGATCTCGGCGACCCCGCGGTCGGGAATCACGTTGGCCTTGACTCCGGCCTGCATGAGGTTGGGGCTCACCGTGAGGTGGGTGCAGGCATGGATCCAGCGCGCCATTCCGAGGTCGGTGGCGGCGATTCGGGCGATGGCCGTCTCGACCCGCTCGGGGTCGAGCAGTTCGGCGGCGAGACCGCCCGGAGGATCCCAGGCGGAGACGAAGCGGCGCCACTCGTCGGTGATGACCGGAGCCGGCAGCGATGTGCCGAGGTGCCACACCGCCCCGGCAAGAGGCACGAGCGCATTGGCGGCGCCATAGGGCTGGCTGCCGTGACCGGCGGTCCCCGAGGAGCGCAGACGTCTCCACTGCGGCCCCTTTTCGGCGACGGTCACCGGGATCCCGGGGCCGCGGGCGCCGTCGAGTGCCGGAGTGGCGATCTCGGTAAGGAGAAAGTCGGTCTCCACCAGCTCCCAGTGCTCCTCGACCAGATGACGCGCTCCCAGCCTTCCCCCCGCCTCCTCGTCCGCTGCAGCAAGGAACACGAGGTCTCCCGGATAGCGCACCCCACCGCTGAGTGCATGCCGGAATACCGCGGCCATTGCCGCGGTCTGGTCGAGCATGTCGATGGCGCCGCGTCCCCAGACGAACCCGTCGCGGCGCTCGGCCGCGAAAGGATCGACGGTCCAGTCCTCTCCGGCGGGCACCACATCCGTATGGCCCATCAGCATCATCGCCGGGAGGTCGGGGTCGCCGGGGAGGCGATACACCACGCTGACCCGGCCCGGTGCCGGGACGACGCGTTCGCCGGAAATGCCCAGGTATCCATCGAGCGTGTCGGCACTGCGCACCTCCCCTCCCGATCCCGGGGTGCCGTCATTGACACATCGATTGCCAATCAGCGCCACGAGAAGTTCCGCCACCTCGCCGGCGGCAATGGTCACGGCGCCGACCTCCCCAGCAACGACTCCTTCCAGGTGCGGAACCGGGTGTGGCTCCGCCCGTCGGGACCGCGCCCTTCCCCGTCGCGACCGTGGAGGTCGAAGGTCCAGGTCTCCTCCGAGTCGGGGTCGATCGCCATGTAGCGCGCCTCCCCCACCGGGGGTCCGGCCCGCCACAGGAGAAACCGGGCAATGCGACGGCGATACTCGGCGCTCTCGCCGATGTCCTCCCCAAGCCGGAGGAGCACCTCGGGCGCCTGGGTCCACGCTGCCGCGGCGATGCGATGGGTCCGCGACGGTGTGGTGGGGAGATCCGCGGTGGCGAGCGGACCCGGGAGCAGAGGTAACGGAGCGCTCATGTCCGGTCGTCGTCGCGGTGCATGACGATGGAGCGCGCTTTGAATCCGTTGGACTCGAAGAAGTTCTTCGCCTCGCGGTGGCCGGGTGAGACGTGGGCGTCGAAGCGGGTGATGTGGCGCTGTCGTGCTGCGGCGAGGAACTCGGTCATCATCGCTTCGCCCACCCCGATCCCCCGGGCCTCGGCCTCGGTGAATATGAATCGCACCGAACCCAGGCGGGCCCCCTCCGCCTGTGGAAGCATCGTCTCGTCCCTCCAGGCGAGAAACCCGACCATCACGCCGTCGACGGATCCGGCGATGACCGCCCACTCCGGTGACGCCAGTAGCGCGGCGAGTGACAGGTCCGCCGGTTCCGCCAGCCCGTCGACGACCGGCCAAGTGGGACGCAGCGCCGCCATTTCCCCCTCGAGCAGGCGATACAGCCTGAGCAGTTGGGGGACATCATCGCTGCCAGCCGGGCGCGCCGTCACCGCGCCGGCGTTGCGCTCAGACACAGTCCCGGCAGAATTTGCGGCGCTTGTCGGCGAGCTGGCTGGTGCGCTTCACCAGGAAGCAGTTCTGGCACACGAACTCGCCTTTGCCGGCGGACTCGGCGGGAATGTCCAACTCGATCGCCTCTCGTCGCAGCTTGCGGATCTCCTCGGCCTCGTCGACCGGAAGGCTCTCGGCCTCTTCGTCGGCGGTGAGCATCTCCAATTCCTCGGCCTCGAGTTCGTCGAGGGCCTCACGCTCCTCGTCTTCCTCGTCTTCGACCTCGGCCTCATCCTCCTCGACGATGTCGTCGACCTTGAGGACCCCTGCGAGTTCCTCTTCCGCGACTTCCTCGACTTCCTCGACTTCGAATTCGGCCTCGTCGATCTCGGCTTCCTCGACCTCTTCGGCCTCCTCGGAATCGTCCACCCAGTCGTCGTCGGGGGCCAATTCCTTCTTCTTCGGGGGTGACATGGAGCCTTCTTCCGGGGGCGAGGCGGGGCGAGTATATCCACCGGGCCAATCAGATCAGGAGGGTGGCCCGTTGCGGTTCCAACTCGACGGTGAAGGCGCCGCGGCCCACTGCCACCCCGTCGGCGGAGAGGCGCCACCGGGGCGGGGTGGTGACGGTGGCGCCGCGGCCCCCGGTGCGCCACACGGCGGCAGACGACTGGTGCAGCCCGGCCGGGAGCAGACGGCGCAGCCGAAAGAGACTGCCCGGCGACCCGTTGAAGCCCTGGACCTCGAGGCGACCGTCGTTCGGCGCCGACCGGGGGGACAGTGTCCAGTGC
>CAYTTU010000035.1:0-7027 GCA_964440905.1 uncultured Acidimicrobiia bacterium
CGAGGCGGCCCAACAGCTCGGTATGACCACGGTGGCGGCGAGGGCAATGGCCAACCGGGCCCGAAGAAGGGCCCGTGCCGCGTTGGAGGTGACTGATGGCTGACTTCGAAACCAAGCTGCGGTGGCTCAGCGAGAGAGGCAAACCCGTCGGCGCGAGAAAGTTGATCGAGCGAATCGAGGCCGATCTGGCCGGAGACCCCCTTGTCGTCGTAGGCAAGCCGCGAGAAGGAAGAGTCATGACGAAGACACCACTGCTCGCAACAAGACAACCGAGACGAAACAGGGGGTCGGCGTTGGCGCTGGCGACAATCGTCGCCGTCCTCGCCGTGGGTGGGTTGCTGTATCTGGCCCTCGGCGGAGATGACAACCAGGTGGCCGATCAAACGGTCGATCAAACGTCCGTGATCTTCGCGGAGATCGCCCCCGGCGAGATGGCCAATCTTCCGCGGGCGCCGATCAGCGGCCGTGGTGACCCCGGTGCGGTTTGGACCGGCACGGAGTTGATCGTGTGGGGAGGTCGGGGCCAGGACAACCAGACTGTTGATGACGGAGCCGCGTTCAACCTGGCGAATGGCACATGGCGCGTCATTGCTCCGGCCCCCATCAGTCCACGGCAACACCCAGCTGCGGTGTGGACGGGCACCGAGATGATCGTGTGGGGCGGCTTCATCGACGGTGACGTGCGGATCCACGACGGCGCCGCCTACAACCCGGCGACCGACATGTGGCGTCCCCTACCGCCGACCACCTTCGTGGGACGGGGTGTCGCCATCTTGAGCATGGTGTGGACCGGCGACGAGGCCGTGGTCCTTGGCGACGGAGCCGCAGTGGCCTACGACCCGGTCACGGACAGCTGGCGCCGCCTCACCAACCCGCCTTCCTCGACACACCGCGCGACGTGGGCAGGAGACTCGATCGTCTCGCTCGAGGCACCGGAGAATGGTTTGGACTTTGCGCAATCGAGCTTCATGGTGCGTTACGACGTGGCAGCTGACAGCTTGTCAGTGGTCGACATCGGTTCGTCGCTGGTGGTGCTGGTGGGCGTCCCCGGACCTGACGGACTGATGAGCACCTTCGTGGGTCTGCCATCCGAGACAGGTGCGCCGACCCTGCTCCTCGACAACACCGGCAATGTGATTGCCGAGCTGCCGGCTTTCCCCGGCGGTCCCGACCTGTTCGGCGACCACGTTGGGGCCTCGGGCCTCTGGGTCGGCGACGAGGCCATCTTCTGGATCTGGAACGGCGAGTTCCCGTACCCGAACGAACAGGTGTGGGCGCTGAACCCCAGTACCCAGACGTGGCGCCAGCTGCCTGGGGCTCTCCTTGAGCATGACGCGCTGGTGGTTGCTGGCGACGTGTTGTTGGTGTGGGCCACGACGGGTGGAGGCACCGGCGGCGTCGCCTACCGTCCTCTGTCCGGCTGATGACGTCGAGCACAGAGAGGGTGACCTCGAAGATGGCCAGATGGCGAGAGTCCACGAGCACGAGGTCTACCCGGCGTCCTCGTGCTGCGAGTCGGCGGTCTCCCGAAGGGAGTAAGGAGACGTCGGATCCGTCCGCCCGACTCCGTCTCAGATCCCGATTCCGGTCAACACTTCATCGACGGCACTCGAGCTGGTCGTGACAAAGAAGTGCAGTGAAGGAACACCTGCGTCAAGCAGTTGGCGGGCCTGTTCGACCGCCCAGACGACGCCGATATCGCGGGCACGATGGGGGTTGGCTTCGACCTCTTCGAAGAGCGCGATCGGAATCTCGCAATGAAACAGCTTGGGCAAGGTCTGAACATGCTGGGCGGTGGTGAGCACCTTGAGGCCGGGGATGATGGGTACGGTTATCCCCTGCGCCCGGCATTGGTCGACGAGTCTGAAGTAGTGGTTGTTGTCGAAGAACATCTGGGTGACGATGTATTCAGCCCCGAGGTCGATCTTCTCCTTGACCCGCGCCACGTCAGTGATTAGGTCCGGGGCTTCTGCATGTTTCTCGGGGTAAGCAGCCACGCCGATGCAGTAGGTGGTCGGCGAAGCATCGATCACGTCCTCAAGGAACCGACCGGCATTCATCGCCGAGATCTGGGTGACGAGATCAGCGGCGTAGCGATTCCGGGTGCGGCCGTGACTGAGTGCCTTCTCGTACCCCGTGGGGTCGCCACGAACCGCAAACACGTTGTCGATGCCGAGGTAATGCAACTCAATGAGGAAGTCCTCGGTTTCCTCCCGAGTGAATCCTTCGCACAGCACGTGGGGGACCGCGTCGACCCGGAACTTGTTCTGGAGTAGCGCGCACACTCCAAGTGTTCCGGGGCGTTTGCGGCTGACGCGCTGTCGTATCCCCTCCGGGGTCTCGGTGTACACGATCTCGGCGGAGTGGCTGGTGATGTCGATGTACGGGGGACGGTGCCTTACCAGTTCCTCTGCGAGCCGGAGCAGGCTGGCGAGGTCGCCGCCCCGTCTGGGAGGGACGATCTCAAACGTGATCAGGGGCCCGGTGGCGTTGGCGAGGTGTTCCGTCACCTTCATTGGGGCTCTCCGGCGGCTGGTAGCGAAATGGCATCGCTCCGGGATGAGCGAGCGATGAAGTATTTCGCCTGCGGATGGTGGCAGATGAGAGCCGAGGTGGTCTGCTCGGGGTGGTACTGGTAGCTGGTGTGCTCGCCGACGTCCACGCCGATGCGGTGCGCCCCGAGGAGGGTCGCCACGGTGGCGTTGTCTTCGAGGTCCGGGCAGGCGGGGTACCCCCACGAGTACCTACCTCCCCGGTACTGCTGCCGAAAGAGACCGTGGAGGGTCGGCCCATCCTCGTCGGCGAAGCCCCACTCGGCGCGAATGCGGTGGTGCCAGAACTCCGCGAGCGCCTCTGCCATCTCGACCCCAAGGCCATGTAGAAACAGGTACTCCTGGTACCGGTTCTCGGAGAATAGTTCCGCCGCCCGCTCCGAGGCTCGGGAACCCATCGTCACGATGTGGAAAGCCGCGTAGTCGACTTCGGTTCCAACCACTGGACGGAAGAAGTCGGCAATGCACAGGTACGGATGACTCTGTTGGCGGGGGAAGGTGAACCGGGTCCGTTCGGAGGTTCGGGTTTCGTCGTCCCAGACGATCAGGTCGTCGCCATCTCCGTTCACGGCAAAGAAGCCGTAGACAACCTGAGGTATCAGCAGTCCGGAAGCGGTGGCGGCATCGAGTTGCTCTCGCAGGTGCGGTCGGATTCGGGCTCGGAACTCCTCGTCCGACTCGCCCTCCCCCGGGCGGAACTGCCACTGATTGCGAAACAGCGCCGTCTCGTTCAGGTACGCGGCGACATCGTCCACCGCAAGTCCTTTGGCAACCCGTGGCCCGAGTCGTGGGGGCACGAGCACCGGATTGTCCGTGGCGACCACCGGGGAGCGCCGGGGCACATCGCCATCGCTGGTGCCTGCTGCGGTCGCAGTGCGTTGCGGAAGCGGTCGCCCCTCGGGGACGCGACCAAAGGTGGGGTCGGCGACGATCGCACCCTTCGTCTCAGCGATTCGTTCCATCACCCGGAGCCCACCAAAGGCGTCTTTTCCATAGAAGAGAGGGCCGGGATACACGCGGCGGAGATCCTGCTCCACGTACTTCCGGGTAAGGGCCGCTCCGCCCAGGATCACGGGAAGATGGGAGAGTCCGCGTCGCTCCAGTTCCTCGAGGTTGTCGCGCATGATGAGCGTGCTCTTCACGAGGAGTCCGCTCATCCCGATCGCGTCGGCACCCACCACGAGCGCCTTGTTGATCATGTCGGTGATACCCACCTTGATGCCGAGGTTGTAGACCACATAGCCGTTGTTGGTAAGGATGATGTCGACGAGGTTCTTCCCGATGTCGTGCACATCACCTTTGACAGTCGCAAGCACGATCGATCCCCGTTCCGATACCTCGGCCTTGGCGAGATGGGGTTCGAGATGCGCAACGGCTGCCTTCATCACCGTTGCAGACTGGAGGACAAACGGAAGCTGCATCTCCCCGGAGGCGAATCGGTCGCCGACGACCTTCATTGCGGCGAGGAGGATGTCGTTGATGATGTCCAGGGCCGGCAACCCGGAGTCCAGTGCCTCGTCTAGGTCGGGGACGACTCGGTGGAGGTCTCCGTCGATTATGCAGGTGCTCAGGCGTCTCTCGACGGACCATCCTGTACGGTCCTCCTGCTCGGCTCGGTGGGGCTCGACACCTGCAAGGCGTTCCATGAAAGTCTGCAACGGATCGAAGCCCTCGGTTCGCCGGTCATGGATCAGGTCGAGACACGCCTTCACCTGGTCGTCGGGGATGCGACTGAGCGGCATGATGCGCCCGGCGTGCACGATCGCCGAGTCCAGTCCCGCTTTTACGCATTCGTCGAGGAAGACCGAGTTGAGCACGTGGCGCGCTGCCGGTGCCACGCCAAAGGAGACATTGGAGACACCGAGGGTCGTATACACGCCAGGCAGCTCAGTCTTGATGCGCCGGATGGCAGCAATCGTCGCTTCGGCGTCGCCGCGCAGGTCTGCAACACCTGTCGTGAGCGGAAAGGTAAGGGCATCGAACACCAGGTCCCACGGCTCGAGTCCGTAGCGTTTGGTCGCCAGATCGTAGATCCGGTGTGCCACACGCATCTTCCATTCGAGGTCACGTGCTTGGCCTTCCTCGTCGATGAGGAGGCAGATGACCGCCGCTCCATACTCTCGGGCGAGTCCGAACACCGAATCGAGCCTTGATCCGGGTCCGTCGCCATCTTCGAGGTTTGCGGAATTCAGGACACTGCGTCCGCCGAGCCGTTGCAGGGCGGTCTCAATGACGGCCGGCTCGGTGGAGTCGATCACGAGTGGTACGGTCGATTGGGTGGCGAGGCGACCGACGATCTCGTCGACATCCTCTGTGCCGTCTCGTCCTACGTAGTCGACACAGACGTCGAGCACGTGAGCGCCCTCACGGATCTGATCCTTGGCGATGGCGAGGCACGTACTCCAATCACTATCGAGAAGTGCATCGCGAAACTTCCTGGACCCGTTTGTGTTGGTTCGCTCGCCGATGATGAGGAACGAAGTGTCCTGGTCAAATGGGGTGAACGCGTACGTGGAGCTGACGCCCGGCTCGTGTACCGGTCTCCGCGGCGCAGGCGTGAGTCCGGCGCACCGGTCGACCACCGCCTTGAGATGTTCGGGAGTGGTGCCGCAGCAACCGCCGATGACGCTCACTCCGAGATCGGTCACGAACCATTCGTGGTACTCGGCGAGGGCTTCCGGCGTGACGTCGTACGACATGACTCCGTCGACCACGCTGGGGAGGCCCGCGTTGGGGATGCAGGAGATCGGAAAGCGCGAGTGTGCGGTGAGATGTCGAAGGTGCTCGGCCATCTCGCTCGGTCCGGTGGCGCAATTCAGTCCCACGATGTCCGGCTTCATCGCATCGATCGCCGCCAATGCGGCGCCGATCTCCGTCCCGGGAAGCATTCTTCCCGTGAGCTCCATCGTGACTTGGACCTGGAGCGGAATCCTGCGTCCCGCTGCAGCCATGGCTCGACGACAGCCGTTCATCGCGGCTTTGAGAGTGAGAAGGTCGAACATCGTCTCGATGATGAAGAGATCGACGCCACCTTCAAGGAGGCCCGACGCCTGCACCTCGTATGCATCGCGGAGCGCGCTGTAGCGGATGTCACCGAGGGAGGGGAACTTGGTTCCCGGGCCAATCGAGCCTGCGACCCAGCGCGGGCGGTTGGGAGTCGAGTAGTCGGCGGCAACCCCACGGGCGATTCGCGCCGCGGCGACATTGAGCTCGTGAGATCGGTCGGCGATCCCGTACTCGCCGAGCGGCACTGCAAAGGCACCGAAGGTGTTCGTCTCGACGACATCGACACCAACGTCGAAGAAGGAGGCATGCACGGATGCCACGACATCGGGTCGGGTGACGGTGAGCAGCTCATTACACCCCTCGAGCAGGGGACCGCCGAAGTCGTCCGGGCCCAGCCCGAGTTTCTGGTACGACGTGCCGGTTGCGCCGTCGAAAATCACCACGCGCCCGTTGACCGCCGCCATGTAGTTGTTCATGGCACAGCCTCTCTCGATCGGCGCGAGGTTAGTGAAGAGGTGGGGGCCTTGAGATCGTCAGTTTCGTCGGAGAGGCGATCGGAAGGGCGGTAGCAATGCGATTCCCGAGATCGAGATGGAACTACGGCTTACGGCAGACCAGCACCTCGGTGAACTCCCCCACGATTCCGTGAGTGCGGTCGTTGAATCGGCGGATCTCGACATCCCAGGGTCCCCACCCTGCGATCAGGTCGGCGAGGTCGTAGCCGTAGTGGAAGGTCACGAGCGCGCCCGAGTTGGACACGGGGTTCCCGTGGTACTCGGGTGGGAACAAATGGACGGGCGCGCCCTCGCTGTCAAGTGTGGCCCGGCGCTCGGAGGTCGTTCGATCCTTGTAGATCGGTGTGGTGTGGAGATGGATGCCCCCGGGCCTCAGGGTGCGCCAGATCTCGCGGTAGGCTCGTTCGGGGTCGAAGACGTGCTCCATGACGTCCTGAGTGATCACCACGTCCAGGCTCTCATCCGGGAAGCTCTGCCTCTCCAGATCCTCGACCCGCTGCCCGGCGTGGAAAGATCCTGAGGGAATCCCGGGGAAGAACTGCGAGGCGACGTACTGCGGGCACTCGCGTCGCAAGCGGAGCGACACCCCTCGCGGATTCGGGGACGACTCGTGGATGCGAAGGTGCCTCCATTCGGAGGCAACCGCGTCGAGGACCAGCATCACCGCGCGCTCCCGTGGGATCGATCCGCCCTCGCAGGTGGTGCATAGGAGGTGATCGCGAAACCAGGGCTGGTCGGCGCGAAACGTTGTGTCGCGGCTGCAGATCGGGCAGTAACCAGCCCACTCGGCCTCGAAGGTCACCGGGGCACTCTATCGGGAGCGATCAGCACACCGTGAGGGTGGGAGGGTGCACCCGTGAGACCCCGAGGGGCTGAATTCAAGTCGGCGCGCGGCTCGGCGTTGACCCGGCCCGATAGCTGGCAGCTCACAGCTTTCTTCGGCGCGCCCGGAGG
>CAYTTU010000036.1:0-9471 GCA_964440905.1 uncultured Acidimicrobiia bacterium
CACCTGGGTGGTGGGAGCCCTGCTGGTGTTCGGGGTCATCGTGGCCGCCATCGGCAACGAGCAGCGTGTCCAGGACTGGGACCCGCAATACACCAAGGTGGTGGTCGATCGCACCGAGGCCTACGGCGGCACCTTCTATGAGAACGGTCTGTTCAACAAAGGCCCGCTGGAGCTGATCGTGCACCGCACCGGCAACGTGCTGCTCGGTGACGATGGGCATTGGATCTGGATCGCATTCGTGTCGGCGCTGCTCTCGACAGCGATAGCCTTCGCCGCCGCCGCCACGGCGCGCTACACCGGCGCCCCGTCGGCCCTAGGGGCGGTGGTCGGGGTATTCGCGTTCCTGCACTTCACCTATTCCGACGCGGACTATTCCGGTGTCGTCTATCCGCGCAACATCACCGTCGGGCTGCTCTCCCTGGTGTGGCTGTTACTCCTCTCGGAACGGCGTTGGAGTACGCCGCGCCGACGACTCATCACGGTGGCCTCGGCCGCCGCCATTCTCGGACTCGTGGTGCAGTCACTGCTCACCGGGGTGTTCACCGCGGTAGTGCTCCTCATCGCCGGATACCTACTGTTGCGCGACCGCGTCCCCGGTTGGGAGCGCCTCAAGCTGAGCGGGATCGCCTTCATCGTCGGAGACATCGTGTTCCTCAGCGCCGTGGTCTGGTACGCGGCACGCGGCGCCTTCGAGGAGTTCTGGGCCAGCTGGTTTCAATACGCCCGGTACGTGGCAGAGGGCACCGAAGCCAGCCTGGGATCACAGCTCGGTCTGGGTTGGGACAGCTTCTACGCCTATCACGAGAGACTCCCTCTCGTGGCGGCGCTGGTCGCACTATTCCACGCCACCATGGTCCTCTCCTGGAAGGGCTGGACCCGGCGGCGGCGCATCCTGTTCGTTGCGGTGTCGGCGTGGTGGGCGACTGCCTGGGTGGAGTTGATCCTCACCCAGCGATACTCCAGCCACTACTTCTCGATCACCGCGGTGCCGATGACGCTGATGGCCGCGCTTCTGGTCGGGCTGGCTTATCAAATGATCATCCGGGCAGGCGCTGCGCCCCCGGCCCGCCCCTGGTGGCCCGCAGCGGCAACCCTGGTGGCGATCTTCATGATCTCGCCCTCCAGCATTGGCCGGGCGATCTACGACACCATCCACTTTCAGGGGACCGGGTACCTCGACGCCATCGACGACAAGTTTGCCACCGGTAACAGCCGCACGGCGCGGGCGATCCTCGACCTCTACACCGACGAGGGAGATCCCGTTCTCGCCTGGACGAACGAGCCCTGGCCGTACCTCGCGCTCGAGCGAGTCTCGGCAACGCGGTTCCCGTGGAAGAGCTTCTTGCTCGGAGAGATCTACCTGGGGAAGACCTCTCCGCAATACGTCCTGCCTCAGACCTGGGAGTGGGTCGCCGAGGACATCGCCGAGAGCGATCCGGTCACCTTCATCGAGTCGAACTGGACCCTGGTGGACGGCAACCCTCTCGCCGATCACGTGCAAGCCAACTTCAGGATCGTGTACACGGGCACCCCGACCGCGGTGTGGCTGCGCAACGATCTCGCCGCCGAGGTGCTCGAGCCGCGGGATGACTCACCCTGGCAGCCCCCCAGCCCGGCACCAACGGGGTGGGAGACCGCACCGGGACGGGCCACATGGGTGAGCGGTTCGGAGCAACTTCCGCTGGGCGGTATGTGCTTCCGGGTCGAGGGCACCATCCAGTTCACCCCGGACGCCGGAGGCATCGTCGGCTTCAACTTCACCGACCCGACCGGCGTCAACGAGCGCCTCCACATGGGCATCGATCGGGGCGGGGCGTTCTCCGGGTCGGACTTCGTCCGTTACGAGGAGACCACCCTCGGGGACGCCGGCACCGGTATCAAGGAGTTCTCATTGATCGTGGGGGGGCGTTCCGCGGTGCTGGTAATGCAGGGTGAGGTGGTGGCGGCGCTTCGGCTCCTCCGGCCCGCCGCGGTGACCCTGGAGGCGCGCACCGCCATCACTTTGAGCGACCTGACGACCGGACCGGCTCCGGCGGCATCGGGCTGCGGCTGAGGGGTGATCGAAACCACCCCGCCCACCGGATTCCACGCAGTAATGCCGATGGGCCGCCCATCGGGCGGCCCATCGAAGTAGTTGTCGGATCCCGATCGATCAGCCGGTAATGCCGAGCTCCTTGCGCAGCTCGTCGAGCTTGGCATCGGCCTGGGCGACAGAGACCGCTTCGCGCAGTTCCGACTCGGCGCCCTCGGGGGTGGACTCATGGAGTTCGGCCTTGGCCATGGCGTGAGCCTTGCGAGCCTCGATCTTCTCCTCGACCCTCTCCAAGCTGACCGCCTCGTCACCCATGTTGACCGAGATCGCCTCGACTGCCTTGTTCACCGACTCCTGCATCTTGGCCTGCTGCAGTGAGCCGACCAGCTCCATCCGCTTGGCGGCGAGCTCCTGGAGGCGCATGGCGTTCTGCTGCACCGCCCTCTTGGCGTCGTCGGACTGGCCGACCGCGGCGCTGAACTGACTCTTGAGCGAGGTGAGATTGTTCTCGGCCGCCTGCAATCTCATGGCCAAACCGGTTGCCGCCTTGGTCCACTTGTCGGCGCCGACGGCGTCTCCCTTGGTGGTCGACTCCTGCGACTTGAGCAGCGCCTGCTTGGCCAGCTCGCGGGCCTCGCCGGCGTCGTCGGCGGCGCGCTCGATCTTGGACTCGAGCTGGTGGCGGTGAGCCACCACCTTGGCGGCCTGGTTGCGGAGCTCCTGATCGCGCTTCCTGGCCTCCGAGATGGCCTGCTCGATCTCGATCTCCGGATCCATCGCTGCTTCGGCCTTGACCCGGAACAGGGTCTTGAGGTAGTTCCAGAAACGCTTGAACATGAATCTTCTCCTGCGGTGTGCGGACCCCAAGTGTAGGGAGAGCGAACGGACTCGGCGTCAGCGCTTGCGGCTGCGGGTGGACCCGGATCGGGACCGGGAGCCGCCGCTCGACGACCGGCTGCTCGATCCCGAGGAACGGGACGAACCGGAGCGCCGCGACGATGAGGACGAGGAGCGTCCCACCGACCAGGTGCTGCGCGATCGGGAACTGGCGCGGGAGCCGCCCCAGTCATAGGACTGGCTGCCACCACCGGATCCGGTCAGGATCGAGAACACGTCGAGCCAGTCGAACCCGCCCCCTCCGTACGAGCGCGGCGCCATCGGTGCCGGAACCCGGCGTCCGGAGACGTCGATCATCCGCGGTTGGGGCTGGGTGCCCCGGCGCAGCTTCTCGGCATCCTGGGCGCATACCCGAACGGTCTGGGTTCCTGCCGGGGTCGTGATCTGGGCGGTCTCGGTGGCGTTGGGATGGGTCGGATCGAAGAAGCACACGTAGCGCTGCTCCTTGGGCGGTTGCGGCGGCACCGGCTGGCCGTGAGCGATCGCCGCGGCGGCGTCCAGCTGCCAGCGGGCCTCATCGAGCCGGTCGCTGAGCGCCTCGAGCGCCCGGACGTCCGATGCCGTGGCGTAGGCGTCGTCGGCCTCGGCGTAGGTGGCGCTGGCCTGCCGCAGGTAGGTGTCGTCCTGGGAGTCGGTGGTTGCACCCACCTCATCTGAGATCTCGAGAATGGTGTTGGCCATGGCGTCGAGCTGGGAGCGGATCTCGGACCGAGCCTCGGTGATCGCCTTTCCCCGCGATACCGCCGCCGACTTCTTGCTCTTGCGGGTGGCGTACCACACCATGAGCACCAGGCCACCGATGATCGCCCCGGTGACGATGAGCCCGGAACCGCCACCCGAACTTCCTGACGACGGTGTGGTCGGGGTGGAGGTGCCGGTGAGCACGTCGGCCACCGCGGACACGTACGCCTCGTCTCCGGCGCCCGACGGCGCCTCGCTCGACGCCAGGAATCCGCGGTCTCTCGCCTGGTCGAGGCGGGCGTCATCGAACTCGGTGGATGCGATCCCTTCTCCGGTGGCCGACAGCACCAGAACCGTGCCGTCGGGAACCCGGTCGAGGATGGCATCGGCAAAGGTCACCGCTCCCCCGGGAGGATCGGCGTCCAACAGCACCACCATCAGCCGCACCCCGGCATTGCCTGCCCGGACGATCGAGGCGTTGAGCGCCGCGGTGTCGGCGCTGAGTCCGGGCTC
Organism: uncultured Acidimicrobiia bacterium; assembly: GCA_964440905.1. GTDB lineage: Bacteria > Actinomycetota > Acidimicrobiia > Spongiisociales > UBA11373 > UBA11373. Next base: position 4,124 of record CAYTTU010000036.1, read on the forward strand.
GACGTAGAGACCGTCGATCGCCACCTCGTCGGCTACTTCATCGACATCGACGCCGGCGTATGCCGGAATGGCCAGAGCGAGGACCAGCAGTAGGAACAGGGCGAAGGTGGTGCGTTTCACCGACGGAACAATAGGGTCACCGTCCGAACAGGGCGCGTAGGAAGAACCACAGGTTGGCGGGACGCTCCGCCATCCTCCGGGTCAGGTAGGGATACCAGGAGTCTCCGTAGGGCACATAGATCCGCATCGCGTAACCGGCGGCTACCAGCTCCCGCTGCAGCTTCGCCCTGACCCCGTAGAGCATCTGGAACTCCCAGGGGTTGTGCCGCAACGCGCCAAGCTCCTCAGCGAGCACGATGCGGTGCTCGTCGTGGGTGGCGATCGCCGGACGGACCCCTTCTGCGGGCATCAGCACCCGGGTAAGCCGGTCGTAGGCGGTGTTCACCTCGTCGCGGGAGCGGAATGCGATCGCCTCCGCCTCGTCGTATGCCCCTTTGCACAGCCGGATGTGACCTCCGAAGGGAAGGATCGCCTCGAGATCGTCGGGCGTGCGGCGTAGGTAGGCCTGCAGGGCTATGCCCAGGTTGCCGTGGGCCTGCTGCGCCGCCGAGTAGAGCCCCAGCGTGGTGACGGTGTGGGCGCTCTCCTCCATGTCGATGGTGACCGTGATCCCGGCGGAACCGGCACCTTGCGCCAGCCTCTCGAGCGAGTCGGCGCACAACGCATCGTCCACGCCCATCCCCAGTTGGGTGAGCTTGATGGAGATATTGGCGTCGAGGCCCTCTGCGGCGATGCGATCGATGCACGCCAGATAGGCATCGCGGGCGGCAACGGCCGCCGTGGCGCCGGTGACGTGCTCACCGAGATGGTCGAGCGACACCGTCATCCCGGCGGCGTTGATGCGCCTGACCGCAGCCACCGCCTCATCGATGGTCTCCCCGGCGACGAAGCGCAGTGCAACGCGCCGTCCCACCCGGGTGCGGGTGAAGATCCAGCGCACCCAACGCCAGCGGGTGAACACCATGACGGACTTGACGATGAGCCCCCTCACGGTCCCCTCCCCGCCGATTCACCCATCTGGCGCGACCGCTGGGCGGCGGCGCGCACCGCATCCTCCACCAGAGCCCGGAAACCGCGCTCCTCCAGCACGTGTACTGCGGCGGCAGTGGTTCCTCCCGGGCTGGTGACCTGGGCCCGCAGACGGGCCGGACTGAGCTCGGAGCCGGCGAGAAGGAGCCCTGCTCCGGCGATGGTGCTCGACACCAGGCGCTCGGCGGCGTGCCAGGGCAGCCCCTCGCGGATCGCTGCCTCCACCAGTGCCTCGGCGAGTATGAACACGTAGGCCGGACCGGTGCCCGACACCGCAGTGACTGCGTCGAGCAACGATTCGTCGAGCTGAATGGTCTCGCCCACCGCAGCAAGCACGGCGTCAGCCCGCGCCACCGACTCGGGGCCGGCATAGGCCCCGGGGGCTAGTGCGGTGATCGCCCGGGAGATCTGCGCCGGTGTGTTGGGCATGGCGCGCACCACCGGGACCGACCCCAGGGCCGCCTCATACAGGCTGGTGGGCACTCCGGCGGCAAGCGAGATCACCACCTGGTCGGGCGTGATCGTCCCGGCGCATGCTTCCAGGAGCGCGGTCACATCACCGGGCTTTACCGCGATCACGACAACGTCGCGTCCCCTGGCGGCGGCGGGGGCATCGAGCGTGCAGGTGATCCCGGTGGTCCGTTCCACTTCGCGGCGACGCTCCTCCCGGCGCGCCGCCAGGACCAGGTGCGCCGGATCCCAACCCGCCGCCACGAGTCCACGGGCCAGCACCTCTCCCATCGCTCCGGCGCCGAGGATGGCCACGGTGGGACGGGTCATGATCGGAGTGTACGGCGGCAGTTCCGTCGCTCCGGCGGCGAGGAGTGCGTCGGGATCGCATCGGTAGGCTGGCGGCATCACACCCCGGATGCGGCGACTCGGACTTGTGGCCCTCGTCGGGGCGGCTCTGGCCGTCCGGGTGTGGCTCGCCGTCGTCTTGTGGGAACCGGGATGGAGCGCTCTGACGTGGGACGACTTCTCGCGCGTCGCCTACGCCCGAACCTGGGCGGGCGATCCCAGCGTCGTACCGGATCTCATCTGGCTGCCGCTTCCGATCTGGGTGTACGGCACGGTGTTCCGAATTGCCGGCTCGTGGTTCATCGCCAACCCCATGCTCCTGGCGGCGCTGTTCAACACCGTGCTCATGTTCGTGGTCGCGGCCGTCTCCGCCTGGACCGCCCGACGTCTCTTTGCATCCAACGTCGCGGCGGTGGCGGCGGGACTCGCTGTGCTGTACGCCCCGTGGGGAGTGTGGCTTTCCCTGTCGGGGTTGTCGGAGCCGATGTACTTCGTGACCGTGGCGGTGGCGATGGCGGGGACCGTCGGCTGGCTGCAGCAGCGGCGCCGCAGCCTGCTGGTGGTTGCGGCGGTTGCGATCGCCGCCGGCGCAGCGTGCCGCTACGAGGGGTGGATGATGATGGGGGCGTGGGCGGTGGTCCTCGGTTGGCGCGAGCTGCGGACGCACCGACATGACCCCACCCCCGGCGTGCACCCCCTGTGGATCATCGCCGCGCCCGCTCTGGTCCCTATCTCCTGGGCCCTTCTCAACCAGGCGCGCACCGGCAACCCGCTGTACTTCGCCGAGGAGTCCGCGCGGATCTTTCTCAACGCCTTTGGCCCTCTCTACGGCGTGGTGTCCCGGCTGATCTACTACCCGGCTTCGCTGCTGCGCGCCGCGCCCCTCATCATTCCGATTGCTGCGGTCGTGGTGCTGCTTCGGCGCCGCGACCCCATGCTGCTCGCCGTTGCCGCGATCCCGGCACTCGCCTTCGGGGTGCTCTGGGGCAGCTCGCTCGTCTCCCCGGCGGTAGGCGCCTTCAACGAGCGCTACCTGTTCGCCTTCGCCGTGGCGGTGACGCCAATCGCAGCCGGGCTGCCGATCGTCGCCGCGGCGGCCGGGGCGGGACGCCGTATGGCTCCGGTCGCCCTCTCCGTCTTCGTCGGCGTCGCGGTCATCTGGGCGGCCTCCCGTTATCCGCACACTCCCGAGGAGTGGACAGTGGCCCCCGACCTCCTCACCGTGGCAGCAGCGCTCGGGAAGGACGCCGATCCCGCCGATCCGCTGACCGTCGTTGTCGGCGAGGGGATGGAGAACGACGTCACCGCGTTGGTGATTCGCAACGGCGGTGCGCTGCATGTGGTTGTGGCCGGATCGAGCGCCGATCCGACGCGGCTCGCTCCGGGAGAGATTCTCCTGGAGAGGATCCCGGCTCGCATCGCCGCCAACCAAGCCGAGCCGGCCGCGCGAATCGGCCGTTATGCCCTGTACGGGATGGCCGCGCCCGAGGTGCCCCCCTGTCCGGGATGCACCGGATGGACCCATCGCGACGAAACGGGAGCAGTGTCACAAGTCATCACCGGCGGGTATGTGCCCCTCGAGTTCTTGGGCAACGATCCCGTTCCCGGCGCCGAGACCACCGTCTGGATCGACGTGATGGCACCGGGAGCAACCGCGGTGCTCGAGGTTCGCTCCCTGTACGGTCACGGCTTCAACCCGGGCAGGCTCGACCTCCAGGTGCGAAGAGATGGAGAGTTGATCCTGCAGCGCGACATCGCCGAGCACAGCCGATGGATCACGGTCGACATCCCGCTTCCTGCCGACCAGGCCGCGGTCCGCATCGAGGTCGCCGTGGTGGCTCGGCCCGGAATCGAGACCGGGTGGGGATGGGGAAGGGCCTCGACGGTTCTGATACGGTCTCTCACGGTTACCGACCGATGAGTCAGATCACCATCCTGGCGCCGGCATTCAACGAGGAGGCGGTCATTACCGCCTTCGTGACCCGGGTCCTGGCCGAGACCACGCCGGACACCCGCCTCCTGGTGGTGGACGATGGTTCGAGCGACGCCACCCCGCGCCTGCTCGCCGAGTTGGCCGGGCGCCATCCGCGGCTCAAGGTGGTGACCCATGCCGACAACCGCGGGCTCGGTGCCGCGCTGGTGACCGGGTTCCGCGCCGCCGAGACCCCGGTGGTGGTGACCATGGATGCCGACCTCAGCCACCCGCTGGAGTTGGTTCCGCGGCTCGCCACCGGCTGCGACAGCGCCGACGCGGTCTTCGCCAGTCGGTTCGTGCCGGGTGGCGGGATGACCGGAGTGCCGCTCTTCCGCCGCGTCATATCGCGCGTGGGCAACGGAGTGATGCGTCGTCTGCTCCGGGTCCGGGTCCGCGACATGACCACCGGGTTCCGGGCGTATCGCACCACCGCCCTCCGTGACCTCGAATTGACCGGGACCCGCTTCGAGACCCAGTTGGAGATAACCGTCCGATTGGTCCACCGCGGCGCCCGCATCGACGAGATCCCTCTGGTCCTGACCACCCGGGCCGCCGGGGAGTCGAAGATGCGCTACCTGCCGTTGCTCCCCCGCTACGGGCGCATGTTCCTGACCCTGCTCGCCCTGCGGTGGCTGCACCGAGGAAGCTGACAGCCGACAGCCGACACCCGACACCCGACACCCGACACCCGACACCCGACACCCGATGAGTCAAGAGTTGAGAGTCAAGAGTTTGGAGTCAAGAGTTCCGAACTCCGAAGTCTGGCTCCAAACTCCAGACTCCAAACTCCAAACTCTGGACTCACCCGCTCAACCGCGGTGGCTGCAACGCCGATGCTCTTGCTGTGCTGATCTGCCAGAACTGCCACCGTCCCGTCACCTTCGGCATAGCCGGCTGGTCGCATCTCGACCGCGACGCCGAGTGCTCGGAGGTGGTGGTCGCCTGGCCACCCGCCGGAGCCGGCGACGGCGAAGAGGATGCGGCCTGAGCCAGTTACCAGTTACCAGTTACCAGTTACCGGCATCCGGACTCAGGACTCAGGACTCATGACTCATGACTCCAAACTCCAAACTCCGAACTGCAAACTCATTCCGCGATCCGCTCTTCGCGGAAGGGCACGAATCCGCCCCACTGATACACCATCAACCCCCGAGGATGGTCTCGGCTGGTGGACTTCACCCACACTCGCTCCGGCTCACCGTCCCATGCAGTCTCCACCGCCGAGGCCAGCAGCGGCTTGCCCAGCCCCCGGCCGATGAACTCGGGCGCAAGACCGAAGTGGAGGAGCTCCACTTGGCCGGGCACCCGGCGATCGAGTTCGAACATCCCGGCCGGCGTTCCGCCTACATACATCACATACACCTCGACCAGCGGGTCGCCGATCAGGGCGTCGAGAGCGGAGTCGTCCATGGCGGAGCGCTCTACCCAGCCCCACTGCGTCCCGACCGCGGCGTACAGGTACCGGTAGAAGGCAACAGTCGGTTGA
>CAYTTU010000037.1:0-23255 GCA_964440905.1 uncultured Acidimicrobiia bacterium
TCCCCCCGTCAACCACATCAGACCCTGTTGGGGCAGAAAGGAACACGCGTTCGCCCACCGTGGCCCGTCACCCGCTACCAGACGCACGCCAGGAGTCGCTGAGAGGTGCGGTCCGGCTGGAGTCGGGAGTCGGGCGTCGGGCGACCCCGTAACCGGGGAGACGTCGACCGCGTCCCTAACCTCTCCACGTGCTTACGGGCCGCCACTCCGTTGTGACCGGGGCCTCGTCCGGGATCGGAAGTGCGCTGGCGGTGGCCTATGCCCGGGCGGGGGCGCGGGTGGTGGCGGTGGGACGGGACCTCTCCCGCCTGGAAGAACTCGCATTCGGCACCACCGGGATCACCACGGTGGCCGCCGACGTGACCACGGAGGCGGGGCGGAGCGCGGTGGCGGCTGCGGTGTCCCACCACGGCGTCCTGGATGTGGCGGTGCACTGCGCCGGGCGATTGGGCACGCCGGCGACCGAACTCGACACCTACCCGGCGGCGGAGTGGCGGGCGGTGCTCGAGGTCAACCTCACCGCGATGCACCTGCTCCACCAGCACCTCGCTCCGGCAATGGAAGCCGGAGACTCCCCGGCGGTGATCGCGCTCGGAAGCACCGTGGGCCGGGTCCCCCGATCCGGGTGGGGCGCCTATGCGGTGTCGAAGGGGGCGGTCGAGAGCTGGGTGGCGTTGCTCGCCGCCGAGTGGCATCGCGGCCGGGTGTATTCGGTCAACCCGGGAGGGACCCGCACCCCGATGCGTGCCGCCGCCATGCCCGACGAGGACCCCGCATCCGTGCCCGCCCCCAAGGACGTCACCCCGCTCTTCCTCCGCCTCGCCCATCCCCGGGCGCCGGAACCGACCGGTGCGGTGCTCGACGCCAGGGAGTGGATCGGGAAGGATCCCTGGGAGGTGATCGAGTCCTGAGTCATGAGTCCTGAGTCCTGAGCCACGAGCCATGAGACAGATTGCTGTTGGCTGTTAGCTGTCAGCTAACGGGCATCGGGCATCGGGCATCGGATATCGGGCGACTCACACTGAATCCCGGACAATCGGCGTGCGTTCCTTCTATTCTTCCCCTATGACCTCACAAGATCACAGCCCGACTCCGGAACAGCAATCCACCCAGGAAGCGCCCCGGTACGGAATCGTCACCCTGTTGCTGCTGGTGGCGGTGGTCGCTCCTGTCGTCATCCTCATCGCTTCGAACCTCGATTCGGGTGCGATTGCCTGGGCGGGCTGGGAGTGGGAGGCGCCGCGCTGGTTGGTGCTCAGCGCCACCTTCGTTGCCGGCATGATCGGGGGGAAGTTGTTCGGATGGCTGTGGCGATCCTGGCTGAGGCGGCGGCGCCGTCTCGCCGATCAGCGCCAGGTAGCGCGCAGGGTCGCAGCCGGCCAGGGAGGCTGATCGAAGCCGCTGGTATCGTCGGCCCCCGCATGGCCCAGGCACTCGTGCTGAATGCCACCTACGAACCGCTCACGGTGGTTCCGATCCGTCGAGCGGTGATTCTGCTCGTCGGTAACAAGGCCGAACTGGTGCACTCCCGCGAGCAGCGGTGGCACTCCGAGCGCCTCGACATCCCGGTGCCGACGGTGATCCGACTGCGTCGCTACGTGAGAGTGCCCTACCGCCGCCGCACCGCCTTGAGCCGACGCGCCGTGTTCGCCCGCGATCTCAATCGGTGCCAGTACTGCGGCGCCGCAGCCGAGAACCTGGATCACGTCCTGCCGCGGTCTCGCGGCGGAAACCATGCCTGGGAGAACGTTGTCGCCGCCTGCCGCCTCTGCAACGCCCGCAAAGGGAACCGCACCCCCCACGAAGCCGGCATGACGCTGCACGCCTCACCGGCGGCACCGCGCCAGGACGGCTGGCTGCTGGTCGGGCTGGGGGCGCCGCCGCACCCCTCCTGGGACGCCTACCTCGGCGTTGCCGCCTCCTGAACCCTCCCTCCGGGGGCCACTCAGCGCAGCCTTCGGGGGCACTCAGGGTGGCGATGATATATGCTGAACCCCATGCGAGTCGCCGGATATATCCGCGAGTCTCTCGATCCGGCCGAAGGACGCTCCGCCTTTGCCCAGCAGGAGGAGATTCGTCGGCACGCCGCAGACAACGGAATGACGGTGGTGGCGATCTGCCAGGAGTTGCGAGGAGCGTCGGGACCACGCGACGGCTACCTGGCCCTGCTCGGGGTACTCGCCTCTGCCGCGGTCGATGCGGTGCTGGTGCCGGGACTGGCGACGCTCTCCAACGACCACATCGTGCAGGAGATCATGATCGGCGACCTTCTGGCCCGTCGGGTCCGGGTGGTCTCCACCGTCGAGTCCGACCTCGCATCGCTGGACGCCTCGGGTGATCCCGGAGCAACTCGCATGCTGATCCGTGACGTGTTGTCGCGGGTGCGGGAGCACCAGCGCGCCGTAGGAGCGGCACCCGGATCCCGTCCCGAGACGCCGCGTCCCCTTCCCGACGCCGAGGTGATGATCCACCTGGTCAAAGCCGACGAGGCCGGGGTCGAGCTGATGCCCGGGGCGACGGCGTAGTTCAGAGTTCGGAGTTCAAAGTTTGGAGTTCAGAGTTCCGGACTCCAAACTCTCAACTCCAAACTCCAAACTCTCCTACCTCAGTGCTTCCCATACCGCTCGGGCGACTGCGTAGGGGCGGCCGACACGCACCACGGCGGCGCCGGCATGGCGCGTACCGTCCCGGCGATCCACCACGACGGTCACCACCTCGCTGCCTGCGGTGTCGCTGAACCACACGCCGACGAGTTGAGGCGCCCGCCCGTCGACCAGGGTGCCCACCACCGCCACCACTGCGGCCGCCACCGACTCGGTGCCCGCTGCAGCGCTTCGCCGGCTGAACCGGCGTCCATCGGTGGCGGTCGCCACCACCAGGATCTCGCCGGGGAACTCCTCCACCGACAGGCTCGCCAGGTCGCCCAGGGGAGTCTCCGGTACCGATGCCAACGCGGCAACCTCGGGGTTTGCAGCTGCGGCCGGCTCCACTGCCACGGTCACGGGCGGCGCCTCGACGGCGGCAGGCCGCGGTGGTGACGGGACCGGACCACTCGGACTCGAGCCGTTGGCGAGTCGGGACGGCATCCCACGGGTGGCGAGCACCCGCTGCACTGCGGCACCGACCTCCGCGGCGATGGCGCCTGGGGCGAGCACGACCCGCACCCGGGGTGATCCGGACGCCTCGTCGACCACCGCCTCGACCACCCCGGGCAGTGCCAGCAACTCTCGACGTAGACCGTCAACGGACACCGTTGGGCTCCAGATCCCTGAGGACCCCTGATGGTAGGAACCACCCATCGTGGGGTCAACGGCCACTCTTGGTCAAAAAGGACTCGCGGGAGGCGGTGCGCAGCGCAGGTGACGTCCCTTGATAACCTCCGCCACCCATACAGGAGATCCATTGTCCGCCACACCGGTCACTCCGGGCGAACTGACCTGGTTCGCTACCCAGTTCGAAACGATCGCAGGGAACATCGAGCGGGTCATCCAGGGCAAGCGCGACGTGGTCGATCTGGTGGTGACATCACTCCTCGCCGAGGGCCACCTCCTCATCGAGGACGTGCCTGGAGTCGGCAAGACGCTGCTGGCGAAGTCGCTGGCCCGCAGCATCGACTGCTCGTTTCAGCGCATCCAATTCACACCCGACCTGCTCCCGTCCGACATCACCGGAGTCTCGGTGTGGGACCGCGAGCGCAGCGGGTTCGTGTTCCGACCCGGCCCGGTGTTCGCCAACATCGTCCTCGGTGACGAGATCAACCGGGCCAGCCCCAAGACCCAGGCGGCGCTGCTCGAGGCTATGGAGGAGCGCCAGGTCACGGTGGATGGCACGACCCATCTCCTCCCGCCGCCGTTCATGGTGATCGCCACGCAGAATCCGATCGAACACGAGGGAACCTATCCCCTGCCCGAGTCGCAGCTGGACCGCTTCATGATGCGTCTGGTGATGGGCTACCCGTCGCGGGGCAAAGAAATGGAGATGCTGGAGACCCACGGCCAGGAATCGTCCTTCACCGACCTGGAGCCGGTCGTCAGCGGTGAGGACGTGCAGCGGATGATCGGAGTGGCCCGCCGCATCCACGTCGCCACCCCGATACGCGAGTACCTGGTCGATGCCGTCGAGGCATCGCGCGACGATCCCGATGTCCTGCTCGGCGCCTCGCCGCGAGCCACCCTGTACCTGCAGCGGGCGGCCCGCACCCGGGCCGCGGTGGAGGGCAGGAACTACGTCATCCCCGACGACGTCAAAGCGGTGATGCGCCCCGTCCTCACCCATCGGCTCATCCTCCGCCCGGAGGCACAGATGAGGGGCACCCAGGTATCCCAGGTGGTCGACGGGATCGCCGCCTCCGTCGACGTCCCGGGGAGCGGGGCCCGGGCCTGATGCCCACGGCCCGGGGCTGGTCTGCCCTCGGCGTCGCCGGCGCACTGCTGGTGCTCTGGCTCGGCTTCGGCGAGACCGACCTCATGGCCACGGCCGTCTTTCTGCTCGCCGCAGTCACGGTGGGGATGATCACCGTCGCGCGACGCTCGCCCGGGATCGCACTCCTCCGCCGGGTCGCCCCGGCCGAGGCCCACGAGGGCGACACGGTGTCGATCGAGCTGGAGATCACCAGCACCAAACGGCTGCGCAACTTCATCGTGTCGGACGCGGTGCACGGGCTCGGGGTAGCCCGATTCGCCGCCGCCACCCTGGGGCCGCCCGCGGTGGCCCGCTACGAGGTGCACTGCCGCGCCCGCGGAATCTATACGGTCGGTCCGGCCGAGATCACCCTCACCGACCCCTTCGGCCTCAGCGAGCGTCGCCTGCAGGCCGGCGCCACCGATCGGCTGGTGGTCTATCCGCGCATCGAGCCGCTTACGGGCATTCCCGAGGTGCGCGGCCTCGATCCCGCCGTGCTCTCCGCCCGGCCCACCTTCGCCCCGCACGGTGGAGAGGACTTCTACACGCTGCGCGAGTACCAGGTGGGCGACGACCTGCGCCGTGTGCACTGGCCCTCTTCGGCGAAGCGTGACACATTGGTGATCAAGCAACTCGAGGTGCCCTGGCAGGCGCGAGCGCTGGTGCTGCTCGACGTGCGCGCCGAGCGCTATCCGGTGCTGGAGGACTTCGAGCATGCGGTGCGCGGCGCCGCCTCGGTCGTCAGCCACTTCCACGCCGGCGGATTCTCCCCCGAACTGTGGACGGCCCACGGCACCTCGGGTCCCCGGCCGGGGAGCCGCTACCAGCAGGCGATGGACACGCTGGCAACGGTACGGCCCCGAGCGCGACTCGATCATGACCGCACCCTCGCCCGACTGCGCCGCAAGGGCGTCGGGGGTGGGGCCCTGGTGTTCGTCACCGGTAATCCCGACGAGGGGGCCCTCTCCACTGTGCGAATGCTGGGACGCGACTTCTCCCGGACCATCGTGATGGTGGTCGGAGCCGGCAATGACGGTTCGGTGGAGACCGCCCTGCGGCGTGCCGGCGCGGTCACGGTCATGGCCGGCCCGGGAGGACGATGGGGCCCGGCATGGGCCATGGCCCTGGAGGCAGCGTGGTCTACCGCGTCAGCTGGCTAGCCGGATTCGCTGGCGTCGCCTTCGCCCTGGCCCGGGTGGCGCGTCTGCTGCGCGAGTCGCTCAGCGGTGTCCCGTGGGAGGTCGTCGTCATCGGTGCCGTCCTCCTCGGTGCCGGGTTTACCTGGGCGGCGACTGCACTCCAGGTACGGGGATGGCTGATCGTCGTGGTCAACGCCGCCGCGGCGACACTGATGGTGTTCCGGGTGGCGGTGCCCACCACCACCCTGTGGATCTTCCCCACTGCCGACTCCCTCTCGGCCCTGGGCAACGAACTCGGCATCGCTCGCGACGTGATCCGCAGCGGCATCGCTCCAGTGATCCCGCTTCCCGGCATCGTCGCCCTGCTCGGCGTCGTGTTCTGGGCGATGGGCGCACTGCTCGTCTGGGGGCTGCGGGCGGGACGCCCCTACCTGGCGGTACTGACCCCGCTCGTGGTGTACCTGGAGTTCTCGGTGATGGACAAGCGGCCCGGCGGGGCCTGGACCACGGTGTTCATGCTGCTCATCGGTTTCGCCCTGGTGGCCGTGGCGCTGGACCGGCGGCGCGACGGGACGGGACGGCTCGCCTCCGGTGCCCCGCGGCGCGCCATGGCCCGCTCGGTGCGCTGGGTGTCGGCGGCGGCCCTCGGAGTGTCCCTGGTGGTCGCCCTGGTGGGCGCGACGGCCCTTGCCGGGCTGGTACCGCGCACCGGGTACCTCGACTGGCGCTCCGGCGGCGGGCTTACCGGGGAGTACTACGGCAGCGTGTCCTACAACCCCTTCGTCGGCATCAGACAACGGCTGATCTCCCAGACGGACGTTCCGATCTTCGTCGGAACGGTGACGGGGGACCTCTCCGGCACCGAGGTCTACTGGCGGCTGGTGACGCTGGACTCGTTCAACGGCCTGCAGTGGTACGTCGGAGGCGATCCGGACATCGAGCGGGGCGCCGAGCTCGCCGCCCTCGAAGACCCGGAGATGGCGTTTGCCGGATCGTCGGCCGCCATCCGATCCGAGGTGACGATCCTCGCCCTGCAGCAGGACTGGCTTCCCGCCCCCTATGCCCCGGTGTCGTTCACCGCGGGCAACGAGGCCGTGAGCCGCGGATTCCGCGTCAAGCTCGACGACGGGTCGCTGCGCTTCGATGCTCTCAGCTACCGGGGCATGACATATCTGGTCGAGTCGCGGGTGCCGGTGCCCGATCTGGAAATACTGGGACGGCGCCCCGATGGCGCGCCCTCGGTGGTGTTCGGCGGGGCGATCGCGGCCGGCGCGTTCGACTTCTCCTCGGAGATCGTTCCGCCGGCAGAACGCCTGCTTCCCGACGAGGACCGCTACCTGGCGCTGCCCGACGACATGGACACCGACATTTTCGCCCTGGCGTCGGCCACCACCCGTGGTCTGCAGACCGACTTCGAACGAGCGGTGGCCCTCGAGTCGTTCTTCGTGACCGAGGGCAACTTCCGCTACTCCACCGCGGTGCTCCCGGGTCACAGCGCCGAAGATCTTGCCTCGTGGCTGCTCGACTTCGACAGCAACAACTACCGCACCGGTTATTGCGAGCAGTTCGCCACCTCGATGGCGGTGATGGCCCGCACCATCGGCATCCCCAGCCGGGTGGTCATGGGGTTCAGCCCGGGGACCATGCTCGAGGACGGACGGGTGGTGGTCCGGGACCGCAACGCTCACGCCTGGGTCGAGCTGTGGATGCCCACCCAGGGGTGGATGCGATTCGACCCCACCCCCCGCGGCGACACCCTGACGACCACCGCCGCCATTCCGTTCGACGTCGTCCCCTACCTGGAGGTCCCCGAACCGGATCGCCCGGTGCTCGAGCCCACCGATCCCGGCCCGGTGATCTTCCGCGACGACGAGTTCGAGATCCTCAACGAGCCCACCGAACTCCCCACCGGATCCGATGGACTCACACCGCAGATTCCCGGCTGGGTCCCGGGGGTGGTGCTCGCCTCCGGGAGCGTGTTCGGTCTGGTCCCCCTGGTGAAGGCGGTCCGCCGCCGGGTGCGCCTGCGCCGGCTGCGCCACGGCGACATCGGAGCGGCATGGAGCGAGATCGTCGATCGGCTGGCCGATCTCGGCGAAGACCTCACTCCTGCGATCACACCACTGGAGTTCGCCGGAGGCATCGATGGCTCGCTGATTCCCCTGGCCCAGGTCTACGGGTCGGCGACATATGGCCCCGACCCCTACCCGGATCGAGCGATGGTGGCCCTGGCGGAGGACTCGCTGGGCAGCGCCCGGGAGGGCCTGGCGGTGCGCTACACGACAGGGCGCCGGCTGCTGGCGGCGTATCGGCTCCGGTCTTTGGCGCCGCGCTGGTGGCGCCGCCGCCGCAGCCGCTGATCCGGAGGGTCAGCCCCCGGCAGCCTCGGTCTGGACGTCGTCCTCCACGCGGCGCAGCATCTCCAAAAAGTGCTCCCGGTCGAGTTCGAAGCGGCTCACGTCCTCCTGGACGGTTCGGGTGATCTCGTCGATGGCGACGAAAAAGGCGAGCTGCCCCTCGCGCAGCGCATCGAGCAGCTCCCGTTCGTTGGAGGCCACCCGGAAGATGGTCAATCCATCGGTGACCAGCTTCACCTCGGCGAGGTGAGTGTCCATGTCGCCGGTGCGGCGTAGGTAGTCCCAAGCCCGTCGCACCCGTTGCACCGACATCCCATTGTCGAGCAGCGATCGCACCACCCGCAGTGCCACCAAGTCGCGGAACGAAAACAGCCTGCGGCGCCCGGGACGTCCCCCGGTGTTCTGCAGCGATGGCTGGATCAGCTTGACGCGATCCCAATAGCGAAGTTGATGTGGCGTGCACCCCGTCAGACGACAAGCCTGCTGAGCGGTGAACCCTTCCAAACCTGGCCTCTCTCCCTGTACCGACCCAGCCGCAGCGTGGCCGTGGTCTTGTCTTCCCCAGACGTGGCCGACTCTAGTCGCTGCGAAAGCGCCGCCGCAGTCTGCCCGCCAGCGACTCGGGCGACGCGGCCGACACACCGGCGCGCCGTCGCACGATCGCGATCATTCCGACAACCGAAGCCACCATCGCGGCGAACCCGATGAGTGCCACCAGGGTCTGCGAGGTGAAGAATCCGAACATGAGGGCCGCACCGGCCACGAACCCGAGCAACGCCCAGCGCAGGTTTCTCGTCGAAGAGGTGGCGATGCGCGCGTCGCGCACCGACTCGGCTAGCCGCGGATCCTCCTGGTAGAACCGCCGCTCGATCTCCTCGAGGATCCGCTGTTCTCTGTCGTCGAGAGGCATGGCTGGACTCCGTCGGTGGAAGGGGAGTATACGACGCGGGCTTTTCAAGGGCCGGGCGGCTGTCGCCGGCGCGGGCGCGCGGATCCGAGGCGTGCCCGGCTGAGGGCGTCATCCCCAAAACGGTCGCGCACCTCGGCGACGGCGCGCTCCACCTCGTCCCATGGGCGCCCCTCGAGCCCGAGTTGCCGCGGTGCCGCCAAGTCGACCAGACCGGCGGCGCCAAGACCGAGTAGCCGGACCGCGATCGTGCCGGCATCGGTGCGGCCGAGGAGCTCGGCGGCCGCGGTGTAGAGGTCCTGGGCGGCCCAGACCGGTTCGGAGAAGGTCTGACTGCGGGTGATCGTGGTGAAGTCCGGGTAACGCACCTTGAGATGGACGGTGCCCGCCGCCACGGCCTCGGCGTGGAGCCGGGCGGCCAGCCGGTCGGCATGGGCCAGCAACTCCGCCCGGATCGTCGCCGGATCGGTCAGATCGGTGTCGTAGGTCTCCTCGACGGAGATGGAGCGGGCCGGCTCGGATTCGGCCACCACCCGGTCGTCACGCCCCGCTGCCAGGGAGGCGAGGTGTGACCCCAGCGAAGACCCCAGCCGGCGCTCCAGAATCTCCGCGGGCAACCCGGCCAGGTCGCCGATGGTGACGATCCCCAGCTCTTCGAGGCGGGCATGGGTGGCCTCTCCCACCCCCCAGAGGTCCCGTACCGGAAGGGGATCGAGGAAGTCCTTCTCGGTCCCGGCAGCCACCACCACGAGGCCGTCGGGCTTGGCCCGACGCGATGCCATCTTGGCGAGGAGCTTGGTGGTGGCGAATCCGATGGAACACGGCAGGCCGAGCCGGTGGCGGATCTCGCTCCGAATGGCCTCCCCCAGCGCCACCGGACCGGTGAAGTGGCGATGCAACCCGGAGACCCCGAGGAATGCTTCGTCCACCGACACCGCCTCCACCTCAGGCGTGAACTCACCCAGAACGGCGAACACCTCGGCGGATGCCGACTGATAGGCAGAGTGATCGGGCGGCACCACCACAGCGTGAGGGCAGAGGCGCAGCGCCTGGCCCATCGGCATCGCCGAGTGCACTCCGCGGCTGCGCGCCTCGTACGAGGCCGCCGCCACGACGCTGCGCGGGCCGGCACCACCCACCACGACGGCACGGCCTCGCAACTCGGGGCGACGCCGCCGCTCCACCTCCACGAAGAAGGCGTCCATGTCGACGTGGGCGATCGGTTCGGCGAACACCGCCACTGGGCCACCCTACCCGCCGCCTACACTCCCGCCCCGTGCTCGCCCGGCTCCAACTCGTTCGCCACGGCGAGGTGCACAACCCCGAAGGTGTGGTGTATTCCGACCTCCCCGGCTTTCCCCTCTCGGCTTTGGGACGCCACCAGGCAGAACAGGCCGCGGGGTATCTCGCCGGGTCGGGCGCGGCGGTTGTGGCCACCTCGCCGCTACAGCGCGCCGTGGAGACCGCCGGCCTTATCGGTCGGAGCCTCGGCGCCGAACCGCGGGAGTTCCCGGGTCTGACGGAGTGGGGTCTGTCGCTGCGGTGGGCCGGTACGGTCTGGACCCGCCTCGAGGAGCGGTTCCCCGGCGAGCTCGCCCAGTACTTCGCCCACCCCGAAAGTCTGCCGTTTTCCCCGGAGAGCCTCGGCGAGGCCGCCGCACGCATGGCCGGGGTCGTGGCTGCCCTCGGTACCGCCCATCCGGATGGGTGCGCGGTGGTGGTATCGCACCAGGATCCGATCCAGGCATTGCGGACCCACCTGCTCGACCGGGACTGGTCGAAGTTCCACGAGGACAAGCCGACCCACGCTTCGGTAATCACCCTGGAACGGCGCGCCGGGTCATGGGTCGAGACCGGGCACTGGCAGCCGGATGGCGCGAAGGCGTTCCCGCCGCCGCAGGAGCGCTGATCTTGCCGCACCGGGGATAATGCCTCCGTGCCCGCAGCCCCCCTCATCGTCGCCGGTCTGGTCGCCGCCACCTCGATCACCGGAGCGGTGGTGTTGGCGATCCGCCCCAACCCGTTCGGGGCCGATGCCGCCCTGCTCTTCAGCGGGGGGATGGTGGTAACCGGACTGACCGCCACCGCCGGGATCCTGCTCGCTCGGGCCCGCTGGGCGGGGCGCCTCGGCGCCGCGATCGCGGCAGCATGGATCGCGGTCGGTGCCGGTCATCCCGGATGGGCCGGCACAGTGGTGATCGCCGTCGGCGGAGCCACGCTCGCCGCCACCCTGGGTCCGTGGCTCGGCACGTGGCTGCGGCGGCTTCCCACGACCGGCGGGGTGCCACCGGTGGCGGTGGCACTGCTGGTCACGCTGCTTGTCACGCCGGCGGCCCTCGGGGCGGCAAGTGGCGACGCGGTGCACCCGGCGGCGTGGGCCCTGGCAGGTTGGTCGCTCGTGGCGGTGCTCCTGGTGGGACGGGTGGCGCCGGGCGCGCTCCTCATGACCCGCCTGGTGCACCCCGTGGCCTGCGTCGTCACCGCCGTCATCACCGGTGGGCCGGTGGGGGGCATCGCCCTGGCCTCGGGTGCGATCGTGGCGGCACTCGCCTGGCGGCGCGATCTGGGCCGCTCTCTGGCGCCGCTGCTGCAGCCTGCGGGTGCGGTGCACCGCATCCCGCCCGAACTCGCCCCGGCGGCGGTGCTCCATGCCGCCGGTACCGACGAGTCGGGCCGCATCCGGGAGCGGCCATGAGGGCTCCCAACCCCCGGGTGCTGGTCCCGATACTGCTCGCCGCCGCCGCGGGAGGGGTGGTCGGCTACTTCGTGACCGCGGCCTCGTGTGCTCCGAGGTCGTGCGTCCCGACGGCGATCGCCCTGTCGCTGATCGTGGCGATCGTGTCGGGCATCGGGGTCGGGGTGGTCGTGGTGCTGGCGGTGCGCTCGTTCGCCGAGTGGCGGGTGCACACCGAGCGCGACGTTCTGGTGGCCGCCGACCCGGAACGCTCCGCGGAACGGCCATGAGCCTGGCGCAAGCGTCCGCCGTGCACCCTGCCGGACCGGGAAGATGGACCGGGGCGATCGCCCCGGGTTGGGACATCGTCGGCGCTGCCAACGGCGGCTACCTGCTTTCGATGGCGGCGCGCGCCGCAACCGGAGCCGCCGAGCGGCCCGATCCAGTCACCGTCACCGCCCACTACCTGGCACCGGGATCCCCGGGGCCGGTGTCGATCACCACCGAGGTGGTCAAGTCGGGCAAACGGTTCACCACGGTGAGCGCCACCCTGTCCGCCCCCGACCGCCCGCTGGTACAGATGCTGGGTTCGTTTGGCGATCTTGCCGCCTCCACCGGACTGGAGCGCCTTGAGGCGGGTCCGCCGCCGCTGCCTCCGGTCGAAGACTGTGTGGCGATCGAACCCACCGAGACCTTCCCCCCACCTTTCATGGGCCAGGTCGAGTTGCGGCTTCCGCCGGAGCGCGCCGCATCGTGGGGTGGCGGCGGGGCACCGGCAGTGGAGGGATGGTTCCGGTTGCGCAACGACGAGCCGATCGACCCGCTGGCGCTGCTGGTGGCGGTCGACGCCTTTCCCCCCACCATCTTCTTCACCGACCTGCCGGTCGCCTGGGTCCCCACGATGGAGCTCACCGCCCACGTGCGGGCCCGTCCCGCTCCGGGATGGCTGCGCTGCAAGTTCACCACCCGCTTCATCACCGGGGGCTTCCTCGAAGAGGACGGTGAGGTGTGGGACTCGGCGGATCGCCTGGTGGCCCAGTCGAGGCAGCTGGCTTTGCTGCCGAGAGAAGTTGAGAGTTGAGAGTTTGGAGTTCAGAGTCAAGCCAAGAGTCGGCGCTCGATCTGGACTCCAAACTCCAAACTCCAAACTCAGTGAGCCCGAAACACCAGGCTCACGTTGTGCCCGCCGAAGCCGAACGAGTTGGTCATCGCCACTTTCACCGGGACGTTGCGGGCGGTGTTGGGCACGTAGTCCAGGTCGCACTCCGGGTCGGGCTCCTCGTAGTTGATGGTCGGAGGGACCACACCGTCGCGGATCGCCAGGATGCACACCAGAGACTCCAAGGCCCCGGCGCCACCTAGGAGGTGCCCGGTCATCGACTTGGTGGAGGACACCGGAACCTTGTAGGCGTGCTCGCCGAAGACCGTCTTGATCGCCGCGGTCTCGGTCGAGTCGTTGGCTGCGGTGGAGGTGCCGTGGGCATTGATGTAGTCGACGTCGGCCGCGGTGACTCCGGCGTCGTCGAGCGCCGCCTGCATGGCCCGGGCTGCCCCGCCCCCTCCGGGCCGGGGCAGGGTGATGTGATAACCATCGGCCGACATCCCGTAACCCACCAGCTCGGCGTAGATCTTCGCTCCCCGGGCTAAAGCGAGTTCTCTCTCTTCGAGGATCAGGGTGGCGGCTCCCTCCCCCATCACGAACCCGTCGCGGCCCGCATCGAAGGGACGGCTGGCGCGCTCCGGCTCGTGATTGCGGGTGGACAGGGCCCGAGCCTGGCTGAATCCGGCGATGGCGAACTCGCACACCGGAGCCTCGCCGCCTCCGGCGACCATGACGTCGGCGGCCCCCCGCTTGATGATCTCGGCGGCGTCACCAATGGCGTTGGCCGAGGCAGCGCACGCCGTCACCGCGCAGGTGTTGGGTCCGAGGAGGTTGTACCGGATCGAGACCAGCCCGGCTGCCATGTTGGAGATGATCTGGGTGATCGCCAGCGGGCTGACCCGGTCGTGACCCCGCTGCCGCATCGTGTCGATCCCCTCCTGAAAGGAGATCATCCCTCCGATGCCAGAGCCCACCACCACACCCGCCCGGAGCGCCGCGGGATCGTCCGGCTCGTAGGAGATTCCGGCGTCGGCGAGGGCCTGATGGGTCGACGCCCAGAAGAACTGGTCGTAGCGGTCGAGACGGCGCGCCTCTTTCCGCTCGATGTACTGCTCGGGATCGAAGTCGGGAACCTCAGCGGCAATACTCACCTTGAGTGCCGAGGCGTCGAAGGCCTGGATCTGGCCCACCCCCGACACTCCGGTCTGGGCCGCCTGCCAGAACGAGGCGACGTCCTTGCCGATGGGGTTGACGGTACCCAGCCCGGTGACGACGACCCGTCGACCCACGATCAGCCGCCGAGCTTCTGCATCACCACGTCGACCGCCTGGCCCACGGTGGCGATCGCCTCGGCCTCCTCGTCGGGGATCGAGACGCCGAACGTGTCCTCGAGAGCCATCAGCAGCTCGACCACGCCCAGCGAATCGACTTCGAGGTCCTCCTCGAACTTGGCGCCCATCGTGATCTTGTCGCGTTCCAGTCCGAGTTCGTCCACGAGCAGTTCGGTCATCTTCGATTCGACGGTGGCCCTGTCCATGTGCGCTCCTTGTGTTCCGGGGTCTCAGAACCCGAGGCCCCCATCGACGACCAGCACCTGGCCGGTCACGTAGGCGGCATCATCCGAGGCAAGATAGCCCACGGCAGAGGCGATTTCGGGTCCAGTCCCGAACCGGCCCAGGGCGATGGCGGGCAGGACCGCCTCGCGTACCCCGGCCCCGAGGGCATCGGTCATGTCGGTGCCGACGAATCCCGGGGCGACCGCGTTGACGGTGATGCCGCGCGACCCCACCTCCTTGGCCACGGACTTGGTGAATCCGATGATTCCGGCCTTGGCCGCGGCGTAGTTGGCCTGACCGGCGTTGCCGACGATCCCGGCCACCGAGGTGATGCTCACCACCCGGCCCCAGCGCGCCTTCAGCATCCCCTTCAGCGCCGCCCGGGTGCAGTGGTACACCGAGTCGAGGTTGGTGCGAATCACCACCTCCCAGGCGTCGGGCTTCATCCGCAGCAGCAGGTCGTCGGCGGTGATGCCGGCGTTGTTCACCAGTATCTCGACCGCGCCGAGGGACGATTCGACCGCGCCGAACATCTCGGTCACCGCGTCGCCGTCTCCGACATCCCCCCCGACGGCGATGGCCTCGCCGCCCGCGGCGCGGATCGCCGCCACCACCTCCTCGGCGGCGTCAGAACGGGTGTGATAGTTGACCGCCACCCGGCAACCGTCGGCGCTCAGCCGCTCGGCGATGGCCCGGCCGATGCCGCGCGAACCTCCGGTCACCAGGGCGACCCGCCCCGGCATCAGATGCCCTTCCCGTGCACCGCGATGTTGGCGGCAAGCAGCTCCAGGGCCGTGGCGTCGTTGGGGGGCAGCTCGGCGTCGCTGCTGGCCACCGGGGTGACCCGGCTCCCCCAGCGGTACACCGCCGCCGCCCAAGTGAACCCCCCGCCGAAAGCGGCGAAAACCAGCACCGCGCCCGGGGTGATCCGGCCCTCTTCGAGGGCCTCTGTGAGCGCAATGGGGATGGTGGCCGCCGAGGTGTTGCCGTAGGCGGCGATGTTCACGAACACCTTCCCCGGATCGAGGGCCAGTCGCCGCGCCGTGGCGTCGATGATCCTGATGTTCGCCTGGTGCGGGATGAGGAGGTCGACGTCGGAGATCTCCAGGCCGGCGCGGGCGATGACCCGGCCGGAGGCGTCACCCATGGCGGTGACGGCGCGCCGGAACACCTCGGGACCTTCCATCACGATCGTGGGGAGCATGGTGCGCAGAGGATTGCCTTCGGTTCCCGATGCGGGAACACATAGAAGGTCACCGGCGGTGCCGTCCGAACCGAGTTCGAAGGCGAGCAGTCCGCCGGGCTCGTCGCTGGCCTCCAGCACCACCGCCCCGGCGCCGTCGCCGAAGAGAACGCACGTGGCCCGGTTGGTGAAGTCGAGCCAGAAGGAGAGCTTTTCGGCGCCGATGATCAGAGCGCGGTGCGCTCCCCCGGCGCGGATCATCTGATCGGCAGTGCTCAGGGCGAACAGGAACCCGCTGCAAGCCGCGTTGAGATCCATCGCCGCGGCTTTGGTGGCGCCGATCTTCGCCTGCACCATGGTGGCGGCAGTCGGGATGAGGCGGTCGGGGCTGCAGGTGGCCACGATGAGGAGGTCGATGTCGGTGGCCTCCAGACCTGCCGCCGCCAGGGCGCGTTGCGCCGCCACCGCTGACATGTCGGACACCTCCACGTGGGAGATGCGCCGCTCCTTGATCCCGGTGCGGGTGGTGATCCACTCGTCGCTGGTGTCGGCGATGGTTTCCAGGTCGGCGTTGCTCAGCACTGCGGGCGGCAGGCATTTGCCCCAGCCGGTGATGATTGCTCCACCCATCGCGGGCTCTCCCTCCGTCATGCCGCCACCAGGATCCGCTCCACTGCGGGTTCGAGGTCTGCGAGGGAGGACACGACGACCGCCTCCGTACCCTCTACCGACCTCCGCGCCAGCCCGGCGGTTACATCACCCGGTCCGACATGGACGAATAGTCCCACCCCGACTGCTGCCATTGCCTGCATCGACTCGGCAAACCGTACCGGCGAGGTGAGTTGGGCGATCAGGGTGTCGCCGACCGCGGCGGGGTCATGGGGCCGGGCAGTGGCATTGGCCCACACCGGGAACCGTCCCGGGGCGAAGTCCACCAGTTCCACCGCCTGCTGCAAACGATCGGCCGCCGGCGCCATCAGCGGAGTATGGAACGCCCCGGCAACCTTGAGCGGCACCACCCGACGGATCCCGTGTTCGGCGGCGTGCTCCCCGGCCCATTCCAGGTCCGCCGGACCTCCCGCCACCACCGCCTGCCCGGGGGCGTTCAGGTTGGCGACCCAGAGACTCCCCCCCATGCGGCGTCGCCTTTCCGCCAGTGCCTCAGCGGCGGCGAAGTCACCCCCGATCAGGGCGGCCATCCCCGACGGGGCGGTGTCGGCGGCGGCGGCCATCGCCCGGCCCCGCTCGGCCACCAACCCAAGGGCATCCTGAAAGCCGATCACCCCGGCGGCGGCCAGGGCGGTGTACTCGCCGAGAGAGTGGCCGGCAGCCGCGGTAGGAGGCGGCACCAGCGCCTCCAGGGCGGACCACAGCGCCGCGGAAATCGCAAACAGCGCCGGCTGGGCGTGTTCGGTCCTGGTCAGGGCCTCCTCCGGCCCCTCCAGGCACATGGTGCGCAATGACCACCCCAGGACCGCATCGGCGGCGTCACCCAGCATCCCCGGCATGGCGGCGAACAAGTCGGCGCCCATACCTACCGATTGGCTGCCTTGGCCGGGAAAGAGGACTGCGTAGGCCACGGCGGGAGTGTACGGGCAGGCCTGCAGGGAGCTAGGAGAGCTAGGAAACCGACGAAGAGCTGAGAAAGTCTGGCTGTGGGCTGTCGGCTGTGAGCTTTGAGCTTCTTCGGCTACTTCCAGCGTCCCGCGGGGTGCTTCACCTCGATCCCGCCCAGGGCGACCAGCACCTGCACCTCGAGACGGGGCGGATCGGCGCCGACTGCAGAGCGGTCGGTGGTGTCGTCCCAGCCGCCGAGCAGTGGCAGTCCGCGGATCTCCACCAGCCAACCCGGGGGAACGAGCACCGCGACACCGCCCAGCAGGCTGGTGATGGTCACCGTGGCGCCGCCAACGATGGGAAGGGCCTCACTCAAGTCCAGGGTCACCCCGCCGAGGATGGCGGTCACCGAGGCACGCCGAAACGACTGCGAGCGGGTGGCGAGGCGCGCCGAACCGAGCACGGCGATGCCGTCCAACTCTTCGTCGTCGGCTGGGCGCGACCCATAGCGATTCCCCCACCCGAACAGGATCCACAGCCCCACCAGCATCAGGGCCACCGGCCACACGTATCCCCAGGCATCGGAACCCAGGATCCCCGAGGTGACCGCCAGCAGGCCGAGACCCACCAGCACCAGCACCATCGCGCTGCGCCGGGTGCTGCCCCCCGCCATCCCCTGGAACACCCCGAGAGCGACGATCGCCGCCGGCCACCATCCGGAGACGATGTCGCCGGCTTCGATCGCTCCGGTGGCATCGAGAAAGAACAGGACCCCCAGTCCCGCCACCAGAGCCCCGAAGAGCGCGCGGCCCGAGTTCACCGATCCACCAGTGCGGCGAAGCGGCGCACCCGCGCCGGGATCAACGAGTCGAGCAGGTCGATGGCTCTGAGAAACGCCTCGAGCTCGGCGGCATCACCGTCCCAGTGCTCACCGACCAGTCCGGGACCGGCGTCGCGCACCAGGCGAACCAGGGCCACCGCCACCAACCCGAAATCGTCCAGCTTCCCCAGGATCGGGATCGAGTCGGGAATGAGGTCGAACGGAACCGCCACGTAGGCGAGAGCGCCCACGGCCAGCAGCCTGGTGCGCGGAGACACCCGGGGATCCCTCCCCAAGCGGATCAGGAGCTTGGCCGCCGGAAGGATCGTCTCCAGAGCGATCCGCCACGATGCACGATCGGTCACAACACACCTCCTGCGGCCAGCGCCGCGCCCACCAGGCCAGCATCCGGACCGAACCGGGCGGGAACCACCGGAGTGGGTCGTCGCGCCGATCGGCCGGGGAGCGCCTCCATCATCGCGCCTCGAGCGGGTTCAAGCAGCATCTCCCCGATCGATCCGACCCCGCCGCCGATCACGATCACATCGGGGTCGAGTACCGCCACCAGGGTCGCCAGTCCCCGGCCGAGGGCCACCCCCACTGCGCCGACCGCTCCCCGCGCCGCCGCATCGCCGGCCGCCGCGGCGGCGATCAGATCGGCTCCGGCCCCTTCCGCCGCCCCGTCACCCTCCCGCGAGCGGGCAGCACGGTCCAGCGCCCGCCCCGAGGCCAGGGCCTCCCAGCAGCCGCGCAGCCCGCACACGCAATCCGGCCCGCGGGGGTCGAGGATCAGGTGACCGACCTCGCCGAGGTGGCCCCGGCCCCGCTCCACCTCGCCGTCGATCACCAGACCCGCTCCGATTCCGGTGCCCACCGTCACGGTGAGGACCATGCGGTGACCCATCCCTGCCCCGTGTCGAGCTTCGGCCAGGCCGGCCATGTTGGCGTCGTTGTCCACCACCACCTGGAGTCCGAGGCGGGCCTGTAATTCTACGGCGAGGTCCGGCGCCGCCCCGTGGCGATGCGGGGTCCAGGTGACCCCTCCCTCTCCGACCAGGCCGGCCACTCCGACCCCGAGCGACCGGGCCGGCCCGGGGTCCCCGACCAGTCCGGTGATCACCGCCGCCAGATCCTCCATCCGCTCCGGGGTCGCCGCCCGGGTGATTTCGCCCAGGGCACCATCACCGCCAGCCCGAGCCACCCGGACGTTGCTCCCGCCGCAGTCGACCGCGATCACTTCCATCACCGGCCCAGGGTACCGATCGCTCCTTGGTGGCTCTGAACTCAGTCCACCGGGATTCGCTGCGGGCCGGGAGTCTCCCCGGGATCGGAGCCGCCCGGGTCGGATCCATTCAGCTCCTCGAGGAAGGCTCCGATGCCGGCGACGATCTCGATGGCCGCCTTCATCAGGTGGACCCCGGCGCGCTGCAGCCCACGCCGTGCCGCTTCGCTGAGGTCGTGCAGGTCCTGCGGCTCATCCATGGCGCACCCCGAATCGCACCCACAGCTCACCCTCGGTGAGCCGGGCGCCCGTGACTTCGCGGCGGCGCAGCGAGTCGGGCAGAACCAGGGATCGGCGGTAGGGGCCGACGGTGACGTAGACCTCGTCGTGATGGCGCACCACGTCGACCTCTCCCTTCTCCGCCAGCGGCAGCCGCAACGCCAGCACCACTTCGCCGTCCTGGTCGAACATGCGGAATGGGGTGTTGGCGGCCAGCCGCGCCGTGGGGTCGAGGTCGCCATACAACTCGTCGCCCACCAGCCGCAGCCGATCTACGCCGACCATCTCCTCGTCGAACAGCCGGAGGCGGAGCAGGGCAAGGTCGGAGAACGCCTCCTGGACGGTGGCGAGGTGTTCGGCTTGCACCTCCCGCCACCGCTTGAAGTAGGGATCGGTGACCGCCTCGGGGATGATTCGATTGACCACGGCGGCGTCCACCGAGTAGCCGAACAGGCCGAGATAGGTGTAGGTGCGGCGCGCCTCGGCGATCACCATCTTCTCCAGGTTGACGACCAGCCGGGCGCTGGTGATCTCGGGGTCGGCCAGCACCCGGCGGATCCCTTCGATTCGGCCGTAGAACCCCTCCCCCGCCTTGAACACGTCGTCACCGGGAAACGGCATCGACATCACCCGCGACAGCACCGGGCGGACCACCCGGGCGACTCGCCGCTCCAGCGGGAACAGCTTCTCCATGTACCAGCCCAGCGCATCGGGAAGGCTGAGCAGGCGCAGCGTCTCGGCGGTGGGGGCGCAATCCACGACGATGACGTCGAAGTCGCCCGAGGTGACGTGATCCTGTACCTCGGCGAGAGCGAACAACTCGTCCATTCCCGGGAACACGATGAGCTCCTCGGCGGCGATCCCACTTGCCCCACCCCAATCGAACAGCTCGGCCAGGTAGTCGCGCACCGTTCCCCAGTGACTCTCCAACCGGCGCTGGGCGTCGATCTGCTGGCCGGCGAGACCGGAAACCACCGCGGTCGGCTCGTCACCCAGAGCGATCGAATACGCGTCGGCGAGGCTGTGGGCCGGATCGGTCGACATCACCAGGGTGCGATGCCCGTGGTCGGCGGCGCGCAGCGCGGTCGCAGCCGCCACCGTCGTCTTGCCGACCCCACCCTTGCCGGTTATGAGCAGGACCCTCATTCCGCCGCAGCTCGCTCCTCGGCGCGACGGCGCAGTCCGCGCAGCGCCGCCTGAACGATCTGCTTCTCAGCCTGGCGGCGGAGGAACCCGGGCACCACGAAGGCGGGCTCCACGCGGAGGGCGTACACGATCTCGGTTCCCGTCTCCCGGGGCCGGAACTCGTAATACCCCTCCATGTCGCGGATGTCGTCGCCGGGGATGGCCCGCCACGAGATCCGATGCGGGGGGTCGTAGTCGTACACCAGCTCGTACGAGATGCGTTTGATGAACCCATCGACCTCGAAACGCGCCCGGCGGGGCCGCCCGGCGTCGTCGGTCTCCAGAACCTCGACGGCGGCCACCCCGGTCGCCCACTCGGGGTAGGCGGCGAGATCGCTGGCCACTGCAAACACCGCCTCGGGCGAGGCGTTGGCCTCGGACGTGCGCACAGTGCCTTCCATGCTCAAGAGGGTAGCGAGGGCCGGATCGCCGACACCCGGCGGAACGCCAGCCGATACGACACCGGCTCGTCGGGATCGGGGTGGGCGGCGGCGAAGGCGTCCAGCCCGGCGGCAATCTGCTCCGCCGGGAGCAGATGCAGCGTCGAGACGAACCCGGCGCGTACCGCGGCCATCCACGAGCCGGCGCTGCGGATGACGGTCTCATCGGCCGCGGCGCGCCCCACCCCGGTCAGGCCGGCAGCCGTCATGACTGCGGAGATCTCGCTCGGGGAAATGAAGCGGAGACGATCGATCACGCCTACCGCGGGGAACCACCGGGCGAGGAATGACTCGTCGAGCTGGGCCAGGGTCCACACCCACACCACCCCGCCGGGACGCACCACCCGCGCCGCCTCGCCGATCCACTCCGCAGCGGGGCCGTGATGAAGGCTCAGATGGAAGTACACCAGGTCGGCGCATTCGTCGCCCAGCGGCAGAGACCCAGCGTCGCCCACGACGGCGGCGCCGACCGCGTCACGGGCGAGACGCACCATGTCGAAGGATCGATCCACCACCAGCACCCGAGCTCCGATGGCGGCAAAGACCGCGGCATGGCTCCCGGTGCCGCCCCCGATGTCGACCGCGAGCCGGCCCGGCCCCAACCGGGCAGCAGCCGCTGCTGCCGTGGCGCGCTCGTCGGCCGCTCCGCCCGCCCGGTGCCCGTAGGCGGCGGCGAGGCGTCCCAGGTCGACGTCACGCGGTCCGGTCACGGCGCCGGCGGGTGATGGACGCCACGGCGGGTCGCCCGGAAGTAGCCGACGTTGATGCAGCTGGTGCCGCCCACCCGCCACCGGGTCGCCTGGGGCTGATGGATGTCGCCGAAGTAATGCCAGCGGGGGCGGTGGCGCTCCAGGAATCCGAGGATGGCGCCGGAATGCTTGGGCCGGCCACCGATCACGTCGCCGCTGAGTTGGGTGACGGCCGGGGCGACATGGGTGCACAGCACGTCGACCGGACCCATCGACTCCAGTTTGCGGGCCATCTCGTCCTCCCCGACCTCGCCGGGGACTCCGAGCCCGGGCACGCCGCCCCCGGCGATGCCTACCCGCCAACCTTCGACCGTGATCACGTCGCCGTCGACGAATCGCACTCCGGCGGGCAGGCTGGCCCGAAGGCGGTCAGGACGGTCGACGTTGCCGTAGGTCACGTAGGCCTCGGAGCCGCGCAGCGCCTCCGCCATCGCCGAGTAAGACGACTCCACGAGCACATCCAGCCTCGCCCGTATCTCGTCCTCGCGCCCGTCGGCCACCTGGCGCCACATCGCCGCGGCCGCGGCGCGGTCGCCGATGCTGCGCAGGTCGGCGAGACGGGCGACCGTGTCGCGTCCCACCACGTCGGCCAGGATCCCCTCGTGGGTGCGATGGTCCACGATGTTGAGCAGGTCTCCGAGCACCAGGAGCGGCTCCCCCCGGGCGGCAACGGCGGCGAGAGCGTCGAAGGCGCCGTGGATGTCGGCGACCAGGATCACCCGACCAGGGTACCGGCGAGGGCCGCCGCCGCCTCCGCCGCCACCTCGGGGTCCGGATCGTCGGCGACCCGAACCAGCACCGCCTGTCCCCGAGGATCGCCGATCCTCCCCAGCGCCCAGGCAGCATGGCCGCGCAACATCGGATCGCGGTGCGCCGCGTAACCGGCGAGCACTCCGATGGCGCCACCTCCTCCGGTGTTTCCCAGGACTACGAGGGCGTTGCGGCGCAGCCATCGTCCTTCATTGCGCGGGACATAGAAGTGCGGAAAGCGTCGGCGCAGGGTGCGATCATCGCAGCCGAGCAGCGCGTAGAGGTCGAGGCGACCGGCTTCGGCTCGCGCCGTCCCGAGCTTCCGGTCACCCGGCGGGCAAGCATCGAGGCAGTCGTCGCAGCCATAGAGTCGGTCACCGACCAACCGGCGCAGCCCGGCCGGGATCCACCCGGGACTCTGCAGAACCGCCGCCAGGCAGCGGCGGGCGTCGAGTACCCCCGGAGCGACGATTGCTCCGGTGGGACACGCCGGGATGCAGGCGTCGCAGGTGCCACAGTTACGACGCATCGGCGGGTCCATTTCCAAGTCGGCATCGGTGACCACGCTGCCCAGCAGCACCCAGGGCCCGGCGCCGGGCACCAGGACCATGGTGCTCTTGCCCCACCAGCCGACTCCGGCGCGCACCGCGGCCGCCCGATCGACCAGGCGGTGGTCGTCGAGCACCACCGCGCACCGATGCCCGGCGGCGGTGAGCACATCGGCGACGGCCTGCAACGCGGTGCGCAGCGGCTGATAGTGGTCGGCGGTGGCGAACCGGGCTATCCGGGTCGTACCCGCGTGGCCCGGACCCGGGGAGCCGGCCGCGGGTAGGTAGGTCGTCGCCACCACCACGATCCGCCTCGCCCATGGGAACGATCGGCTCATGTCGGTGGCGGTGTCCGGGTCGGAGAAGGTGAAGGGGAGGCCGGCGGA
>CAYTTU010000038.1:0-3139 GCA_964440905.1 uncultured Acidimicrobiia bacterium
TCGAACTGCGCCTGGATCTCGACGGTCTCCTCGGCGGTGGGTTCGCCGGTAATGGTGAGCAGGGGAGCGGGGACCTCGACTGCAGACGCCGGGGCCACGAAGAGGCCGACCAGTAGCCCGCAAAGTACCGCCACCGTAAGGATTCGCCTGAACGCCATTAGTGGTTGTTCGGCCACGCTCCGTGTTTGCTTGAGGGAAAGGCAAGGCAAAAGGCCGGATCCAGCCGGTTTCGTGGGGGCGCGGTGACTAGTTAGTGGTTAGGGAGGAGGCTGCCGGGGTTCGCGGCGAGGGGCGTCGGACGAATTACCAGTTGCCAGGGTTCCAGGGTTCCCTCTGGCTGACGACCGACTTCCTCATGCCACAATCCTCGCCCGGCATGACCAGCGAGCACCCCACCGATCACCGCTCGCTGGTGATCGTCTCCCTGGCATTGGTGTACGTCGTGTGGGGCTCGACCTACCTGGCGCTGCGCTATGGCCTCGAGGGGTACCCGCCGTTTCTACTCAACGGGATCCGCTTACTGCTGGCCGGGGCGGTGCTGTACCCCATCTCCCGGCGCCGGGGGCCGGCGCCGACTGGGGTGGAGTGGCGCAATGCCTTCCTCACCGGGACGATCCTCTTCATCGGAGGACTCGGCTTCGTGACCCTCGCCGAGGACAATGGGGTCGGCTCCGGGCTGGTGGCATCGGCGGTGGCGGTGATGCCGCTGTGGGCGGCGCTGTGGAGCGGGATGTTTGGGTTATGGCCGTCGCGGCTGGAGTGGATCGGACTGGTGGTGGGCCTCACCGGAGTGGCGCTGCTGAGTCGTGAAGGGGACTTCCAGGGTTCCCCGCTGGGAACCGCCCTGATGGTGCTCTCCCCGCTGCTGTGGGCGTTCGGCTCGACCATCACGGTGCGGCTGCGCCATCCCAAGGGACTGGTGGGCTCGGCGGCCCAGATGCTGGGCGGGGGAGTGTCGCTCACCCTGGTGGGGCTGGTGCGCGGTGAGACCATCACTGCCGCTCCCGGGCTGAAGGCGACATTGGCGCTCGCTTATCTGGCGGTATTCGGCTCGATCCTGGCATACACCGCCTACGCCTTTCTGCTGGCTCACACCCGCCCGGCGGTGGCCACCTCATACGCCTACGTGAACCCGGTGGTGGCGGTGCTGCTCGGGGTCACCCTGGGTGACGAGACCATCGGGGCGTGGGCCTACGTCGGACTCCCCGTGATCCTCGCCGGGGTGGCGCTGGTCGGACTGGCGCAGCGAAGACGAGTCGTCACTCAGAGCCGTGAGTCGTGAGCCGTGAGCTTCGAGTCATGTCAAGAGCGATGGGCGATGAGCGCAAGGATCGGAGGCCGATCAATGGTCGACGTCTGAGTACTGGTGGGCAATCGCTTTCCGCACCGCCTCGCGGGCTGCCTCATCGGGATACCGGTGCCGGGGCCACATGAATCCCCGCAGACCATCTCCTTTGGTCCGGGGCACAACGTGAGCGTGGAGGTGAGGCACCGACTGGCTGACGACGTTGTTCATCAGCAAGAGCGTGCCCTGTGCCCCGGTGCCGCGGCGCACTGCCCCCGCTACCCGGGACACCGCGGCGAGGAACGGGGCGTGCAGGGTCTCCGGAAGGTCCTCCACCGTCACCACGTGGCGGCGGGGGATCACCAGCGTGTGGCCGAAGAAGACGGGGGCGGTGTCGAGGAAGGCGACCACGTCCGGGGTGTCGGCCACCACCGCAGCCGGACTCGTCCCGGCTGCGATGGAGCAGAAAAGACAGGAAGGCATGGGGGCAACCTACCCACCCGGGGTCGTCCAGTTGCGCGGCGAACGGCGGGAGAGCGCCGGGGTCCGACAACCACCCCACTCCCGTAGAATCCCCGCAATGAACCCCGGTGCGCCGGCGGGGTCGCGTCGCGTCCTTGCCACCCTCCTCGCCTTCACCCTGGTCGGCACCGTGTTTTCGGGCCGGGCGCTGGCCGCCGGTGGGGTCACCCGGGTCGAGCTCGAACAGGCCGAACGCGCCGTGTCCGAGGCCGAGGCCGGGCTGGCGGAGGTGGGTCGGAGCCTGGCGGCTGCCGAGGCAAGTCGCACCCGCATGGTGCAGACCCTGCAGCGACTTGAGTTGCGCCTCCTCGAGGAGCAGTCCTCGGCCGGGGAGCGCCAGGTCGCCCTGCGGATCCGGATCGCCAACATGTACATGGCCGCAGGTGGTCGCCTGCCGGTGGTGGTGGCCGACGTCACCACCTTCTCCACCCGGGTGGCGTATCTCGCCGCGGTCACCAACGAGGACCAGTCATCCTTGAATCGATTCACCCTCTCCGCGGTCGAGATCGACACGCTGCAAACGGCGGCGGAGCAGCAGCGCCTCGCCGACGAGGCCCGCATCGCCGAGTTGACCGTGGAGCGCTCCGAGCTGGCGACGGTGCTCGCCGGTGCCCGGGAGCGCCTTGACGCCACCCAGGATGCGTGGGATCGCCAGGAGGCGGCGCGCATCGCTGCTGAGGAGGCTGAGTTGCGCCGCCAGGAGCAGGAGCTGGCGGCGTCGATCACGACGACCACTGCGGCGGGCTCCACCACCAGCACCACCCGACCCGACTATGGATACGACCCGCGGCGTGGCGCCGAGCAGTGGCGGCCCATCCTCGAATCGGTCTTTGCCTCCTGGGGTCTCGACGACACCAAGTGCGAGACTCGCAACGGCATCGAGTTCTGTGTGCCCGGGCAGGTGGAGAACGCCATCAGGGTGATGGCGTGCGAGAGCAGTGGGGTGCCCTACGCCGAGAATCCCCGCTCCGGGGCGGCGGGTCTCTTCCAGAACCTGCCCTACTACTGGCAGAGCCGGGTGGATCGGATCCGGGCTATCCACTCCAACAAGTCGAACATCCCCGCCAACGCCAGCATCTGGAACCCGGAGTGGAATACCCACGTCGCCGCCCTTCTCGTGTGGGAATCCCGCGAGGCCCTGCTCGGCCGGCGCGGCGGCGCCGGGGTGAGTCCGGCGGTGTGGCCCGAGTTCAACTGGGAGCGCTACGCCGCCTCGGGCTACGGATACACCGCTTGGGGGAAGGGTCCCAACCCCTGGGGACATTGGACCTGCGGAGTCCGTGTCGGGGTGTGGGAGAGGGACTGGGTGCACCCCTGGGCGGTGCAGCAAAC
>CAYTTU010000039.1:0-2792 GCA_964440905.1 uncultured Acidimicrobiia bacterium
GGCCTTCTCCGCCGCCTCCTTGAGGCGCTGCCGGGCCATGGGATCCTTGGACAGATCGACTCCGTGGTCGTTCTTGAAGTCCTTGGCCATCCAGTCGATGATCCGCTGGTCCCAGTCGTCGCCGCCGAGGTGGGTGTTGCCGCTGGTCGCCTTGACCTCGAACACCCCTTCGCCGATCTCCAGGACCGACACATCGAACGTGCCGCCGCCGAGGTCGAACACCAGGATCGTCTGATCCTGGCCCTCCTTGTCGAGCCCGTAGGCCAGCGAGGCCGCGGTGGGCTCGTTGATGATGCGCAGCACCTCGAGTCCGGCGATCTGGCCGGCCTCCTTGGTGGCCTGGCGCTGGGCGTCGCCGAAGTAGGCGGGCACGGTGATCACCGCCTGGGTGACCGGACCGCCCAGGTAGGCCTCGGCGTCGCGCTTCAGCTTCATCAGGATGCGAGCGCTGATCTCCTGGGGGGTGTAGGCCTTGCCGTCGATGTCGATGGACCAGGACTCGCCCATGTGCCGCTTGACCGAACGCACCGTGCGGTCGGGGTTGGTGATGGCCTGACGCTTGGCGACTTCGCCGACGAGCACCTCGCCGCTCTTGGAGAAGGCCACGACCGACGGGGTGGTGCGGTGGCCCTCGGCGTTGGCGATCACGGTGGGCTCGCCGCCCTCGAAGACGGCGACCACCGAGTTGGTGGTGCCCAGGTCGATTCCTACGGCACGGGACATGGCAGGCTCCTATATCAGGTTATTTAGTGCTGTCGTATGGTAGAACCTGAGTGGGGTTATGTTAATTCCGGGGTTTAGCGAGAGGCGTCCGCCTTCTGGCTATCCGGTCTCCGTCGTCCGGATTCGGGGGAACCGACGACTCTCCAACAACCGTCCCATGGACTGGAGGTCTTCAACCGATGAAACGCATCACCCTGCTGCTGTCCGCCCTGCTCCTTGTCGTCGCCGCCTGCGGCGACGACGCCCCCAGCGCTGTCGGCGACGGCCTGGCGGTGTCCGAACTCTCTCGCGAGGCCGCCAGCGCCTCCGCCTCGGATCTCGCCGCCGTCAGCGTCGCCGAACAGGCCTTTGGCGCCCGGCTCTACCAGGCGCTCGCCGCCGGCGAGGGCAACGTCGTCGTCTCTCCGCTTTCGATCCATCTCGCCCTGGCGATGGCCCTGGGTGGGGCCGAGGGGGACACCGCCGATGAGATGGCTGCGGCGCTCGAGGTGGCCGGGTTCGATCCCGCCGCCCTGCACGCCGCCCTGAACTCTCTCGATGCCGCTCTCGAGTCGCGCAACCGCATCGACCCTCCGATCGAAGACCGCGAGCAGAGGGTGCAGTTGTCGGTGGTCAACTCGCTGTGGGGTCAGGAGGGGTTCGCCTTCGTCCAGGAGTACCTCGACCTGCTCGCCCGCAACTATGGCGCCGGGATCCGGCTGGTCGACTTCCGCCAGGCGGCGGAGGAGGCCCGGGTGGCGATCAACGACTGGGTGGCCGAAGAGACCAATGACCGGATCACCGATCTCATTCCCGAGGGGGCGATCGACGACCTCACCCGACTGGTCGTGGTCAATGCGGTTTACCTCGACGCCACCTGGGCGCGCCCCTTCGATCCCGACGCCACCTTCGATGCCCCGTTCTTCCGGCTCGACGGCACCGAGGTCTCGGTCGCCACGATGCACGCCTTTCAGATGACCTCCCAGTACGCCGCCGGCGACGGGTGGCAGGCGATCGACCTCCCGTACACCGGTGACGAACTGTCGATGGTGATCGTGGTTCCCGACTCCGGCCGGTTTGCCGAGGTCGAGGCCCTGGTCGCCGCCGGATTGCTCGGCGAGGTGCGCGGCGCCCTGGACACGGCGATCGTCGACCTGTCGCTACCCAAGTTCGAGATGCGCAACCAGCTGTCGCTGGTGGAAGCGCTGCGCTCGCTGGGGATCGAGCAGGCGTTCGACCCGAATGTGGCCGACTTCACCGGGATCAGCACCGAGGAGCAGCTTTACGTAAGCAATGTGATCCACGAGGCGTTCATCGCCGTGGACGAGGCCGGTACCGAAGCCGCCGCCGCAACCGCGGTGATCATCGGCACCACCTCGATGGCGACCGACATCGTTGCCCTCGACATCGACCGCCCGTTCCTGTTCTTCCTCCAGGATCGGACCACCGGTGCGATCCTGTTCCTGGGGCGGGTGGTGGATCCCTCCGCCTGAGCCTCCTCTCGGAGACGACGCGTCGGGACCCGGTCTTGCGACCGGGCCCCGATTTCGTTCTACCCGGTTACCCCGAGGGCGTAGCGGATCATTACCCGGGAGATCTTCAGGACGGAGGAGTTGGCTCCAGTCACGCGGATCATGTATCCGTACTGAGAGTTGTCGACCACGTCGAGAGTCTGGTCGATGACGGTGTTGCTGAGGGCAACGTCGCCGGGATTCGAATCCGTGGTGACACAGGCGAGGGGCAGCGTGAGGCTGTCGTCGAACCGCCGCAGGCACGCCATAGCGTTGCTGCCACTCGCGTCGTAGAAATACGCCAGCACTTCGAGGATCTCGGCCCCGTCAGGGAGGTACACCGGGGCCAGCAGGTCGCCGTCTTGGTTGAACGCATGATTCAACCCGATGGCCGCAGTGTCGACGTCCGGGAAGCCGGTGGTGAACGCCGACGCCGGCACCGAGACCCATCCCTGAACCGGGAACACCGATTCGGAGAAGTCGGCGTTGGTGACATAGCGGTTGGATCCGGCGATACGGCTGAACACCGCGTTGGGCAGCAGCACCTTCAGCGTGTTCTCCGTGTTGGTCGAGATCACC
>CAYTTU010000040.1:0-5161 GCA_964440905.1 uncultured Acidimicrobiia bacterium
GCCCGAATGGATGAAGGTCCGTCTCGACCTCGGTGCCGGGTATCGCGACGTAAAGCGGTTGGTGCGCGACCTGGCGCTGAACACGGTCTGCGAAGAGGCATCCTGCCCGAACATCTCCGAGTGCTGGGGAGGCGGCACCGCTACCTTCATGCTGCTCGGTGAGGTCTGCACGCGGGCCTGCGGGTTCTGCGACGTCGCCACCGGTCGTCCCGGGGAGGTGGACTGGGAGGAACCCAAGCGCGTCGCCGAGGCAGTGGCGGTGATGGGCTTGGAGCATGCCGTGCTCACCTCGGTGAACCGCGACGATCTCAGTGACGGAGGGTCGGAGGTTTTCGCGGAGGCGATTCGAGAGATCAGGGCGCGAGTGCGGTGCGACGTCGAGGTACTGATCCCGGATTTCAAGGGTGACCGCGCCGCTCTCGCCACCGTGATGACGGCTGGACCTGATGTCCTCAACCACAACACCGAAACCGTGGTGCGGTTGCAGCGCGATGTCCGCACCGCGGCAAACTACGGGCGATCGCTGGCGCTGCTGGCGCGAGCCCGGTCACTGCGACCTGAAGCATTGATCAAGTCGGGCCTCATCGTGGGGATGGGGGAGACCCGTGACGAGGTCTTTGGAGCCCTTGCCGACCTGCGCGCCGTTGGTGTGGACATCGTCACCATCGGCCAGTACCTGCGGCCCACGGCCCGCCATCGCCGCATCGACCGCTACGTGTCTCCCGAGGAGTTCGCCGAGTACAAGGTGCACGGTGAGGGACTCGGGCTCCGGCACGTGGAGAGTGGTCCGCTGGTGCGGTCCTCCTATCACGCCAAAGAGGCGGCGCGGGCCTGACGGCGAATCTGTCACAGCGGGGGGATAGGTTTGGAGCATGCCCACCCTCTTGGGCGGACCCGTGGCAGGTCCGCTGCTCGAGGAGGACGAGCCAATCGCCGCCGAGTCCCTCGGGGACTCCGAGCTGCTAAATCGCTACGTCGCGCTGCGGAGCCAACTCACGCGGCTCGAGGCCGAAGGCGCCCGGCTGCTCGCCGAGATCGATCGGCGTCGTGCCTACGAACCGGACCAACTCACCACCGAGAGCTTTCTCCAGGCCCGGGTCGGTGACTCGGGGCGCGCCGCACGCCGCAATGTCGCCGAGGCCCGAGGCCTTGAGTCGTTCGAGCGGGTGCGCGAGGCGTTTGCCGGTGCCGAGATCGATCGTCCCCGAGTCGGGATGCTTCTCGCCGCAGCACGGGTGTCGCCGGAGCACTTCAAGCGCGACGAGGCGATGCTGGTCGATACCGCCGCAAGCCAGTCGATGGCGGGGACTCACCGGGCGCTGGAGTACTGGAAACAGCAGGTCGATAGAGAGGCGGCGAGCGCCGACCGCGAGCACCTGTTCCGACGCCGGCACCTCAGCATCGTCCCGGTGTTCGGCGGAATGGTCCGGGTGGATGGCGAGCTGGATCCGGTCGGAGGGCGAACCGTGATGCTTGCCCTACGGTCGTTGGCGGATCCGGCGAACCTCCAACCGGGCGACATGCGGACTCCGGGTCAGCGGCGCGCCGACGCCCTCATCGAGTTGTGTGCCGACCACCTTGCTCACGGCGATGCCGGGGAGACCGGCGGCTCGCGACCGAGCATGCTTGTCACCGTTTCCCTCGACGTGCTCCAGGGTCGCGCCGCGCAACCGTGTGAGACAGAAGACGGCACCGTCATCTCGCCGGAGACGGCTCGTCGGATCGCCTGCGATGCCGGCGTGAGCCGGGTGCTCACTTCCGGCGAATCAGAACCACTCGATCTGGGTCGCAGCACTCGGGTGGTGCCCGCCTCGCTGCGGCGGGCTCTTGCCCTGAGGGATAAGGGATGCACCCACCCCGGCTGCGGCCGTCCCCACCACTGGTGTGATGCCCATCACGTCGTGCACTGGGCCGATGGTGGAGCCACCTCACTGCAAAACCTTGTCCTCTTGTGCCGGCGCCACCATCGGATGGCACACGAGGAGTCGGAGCGAAGACGTATGTGATGCCGCCTTCGAGCGGTCAACTAGCCTCGCGGCGATGTTCCCCGATGCCGACTACTCCGGACGTCTTGACCGAGCGCGGGCGCTTCTTACGGGTGCGGGTGCGGAAGTGCTGCTTCTCTCCGTCGGTGCCGACCTGCCCTACTTCACCGGGTATGAGGCGATGCCGCTGGAACGCCTCACCATGCTGGTACTACCCGTTGATGGTGACGCGGTACTCATGGTTCCACGGCTGGAAGCCGCCAGGGTGACGCCGCGAGGGGGCGCATTCACCACTTATGCCTGGGATGAGACCGACGACCCCGTAGAGCTCGTTGCCGCCTTGTGTCGTCGCGCCGCCACCGCGCTCATCGGCGAACAGACGTGGGCGCGATTCGTCTTGGCGCTGCAGGCGGTGCTACCCGGACTCGGGTTTCGGTCGGCAACCCCGGTGACCCGCGAGCTGCGGATGCGCAAAGACGAGACCGAACTCGGCCTCTTACAGGCCGCCGCCGCGGCCACCGATCGTGTGGTCGAAGCTCTCGCAGGGGTCACCTTTGTGGGCAGGACCGAGCGTTCCATAGCCTCCGAGGTTCAGGAGATGACGCGGGCGGAGGGCCACGACGTCGCCAGCTTCGCGATCGTGGCCGCTGGTCCGAACGCGGCCTCACCACATCATGAGCCGACCCATCGAGTCGTGGCGGAGGGCGACACCATCGTGGTTGACTTCGGAGGTAGATGGCGCGGCTATTGCTCGGACACCACCCGCACCTTCGTGGCGGGCGAGCCGACCCCGGAGGTCGCCGATGCCCACGCCGTTCTCGCAGATGCCCAAGCTGCAGCCCGGGAAGCGATCCGGCCGGGCGTGGCCGCGGAGGCAATCGACACCGCCGCCCGGTCTGTGATCGAAGCGGCCGGTTACGGCGAGTACTTCATCCACCGCACCGGGCACGGGATCGGTCTCGAGGTGCACGAGCACCCTTACATCGTGGCCGGCAACTCGGAGCTGCTCGAGCCCGGGATGGCTTTCTCGGTGGAACCCGGGATCTACATCCCGAATCGCTTCGGGATGCGTATCGAGGACATCATGATCTGTACCTCAGACGGCGGTATGGCGCTGAACCGCTCGCCTCGGCGGCTGACCGTCGTGGGCTGAGGGCGCGGTAGCCTCACCTGCCGTGGATCCAGAACAGCTCGCAGTCGACACCATTCGCGTTCTTACCGTGGACGCGGTACAGCGCGCCAATAGCGGCCATCCCGGGATGCCCATGGGGATGGCCGACATAGCCACGGTGTTGTGGGGGCGCCATGTGCGTGTCGACCCCGCTGACCCGACCTGGCCCGACCGGGACCGGTTCGTGGTGAGCAACGGCCACGGATCGATGCTCCTCTATTCCCTGCTGCACCTCAGCGGGTTCCCGGTGTCGATGGACGACATCCGCGCATTCCGCCAGTGGGGCTCGCCGACCGCCGGTCACCCGGAGCGAGAGCCCCATGTCGGCATCGAGACGACCACCGGGCCTTTGGGTCAGGGCATCGCCACCGCGGTAGGCATGGCGATCGCCGAGGCCCACCTCCGTGCGGTGATCGGCCCCGAGCTGGTGGAGCACCGCACCTTTGTGTTCGCTGGCGACGGGGACCTCATGGAGGGTGTCAGCTCGGAGGCCGCTTCGTTGGCAGGACGTCTTGGGCTGGGCCGGTTGATGGTGATGTACGACGACAACGAGATCTCCATCGGCGGAGACACCGATGTGACATTTACCGAGGATGTTGCAGCACGGTTCGAGGCAATGGGATGGCACACCCTCGATATCGACGGTCATGATCGCGAGGCAATTCAGGCTGCGATCGACACCGCCCTGGCCGACCCCCGGCCATCCCTCGTGGTGTGTCACACCCGCATCGCCTATGGCGCCCCGACTCTGGAAGGCACTGCCAAGAGCCACGGGAGTCCGCTGGGGGACAAGGAGATCGCGGGGTTCAAGGAGCGGATCGGCTGGAAGTCTCCGCCGTTCACCGTTCCCGACGAGGCGTACGCCTTCTTCGGCCGTGCCATGGATCGGGGAAGAGCAGCGCGCCACGCCTGGGAGCAGCGGCGTGCCAAGGTCGACGCCACGACCGCCGGTCGCTGGAGGTCCTACTTCGAGGCTGCGGTACCCCCGATCGGGGCAGGTGACTATGCGCCCGGCACCGCCGTCGAGACTCGCAAGGCGTCGGGCGCCGCCATCAACCGGATCGCCTTGGTGTATCCGCCGCTGATCGGTGGCTCTGCCGATCTGGAGCCGTCGACCAACACCCTGATCACCGGCACTCCCGACTTCCAGGACGACAACACCGGACGCAACCTGCGATTCGGTGTTCGGGAGCATGCGATGGGTGCCATCGTCAACGGCATCGGCCTTCACGGCGGACTGCGGCCGTTCGGGGCAACGTTTCTGGTGTTCAGCGACTACATGCGCCCGGCGCTGCGGCTTGCCGCCCTGATGAAGGCGCCCTCGATCTTCGTGTTCACTCACGACTCGGTGATGCTTGGCGAGGACGGGCCGACCCACCAACCGATCGAGCACCTGGCGTCGTTGCGCGCCATGCCAGGCATGTGGGTGGTGCGTCCCGCTGATGCCGGTGAGACCGACGAGGCGTGGCAACTTGCCCTCGAGCGGCGCGACGGCCCGACGTGCCTGGCGCTGACCCGACAGGCGGTGCCGGTACTGGATCGCGGCGGTGTCGAGGGTCTGGTGCGGCGCGGAGGATACGTTCTGCGCCCTGGCGGCGACGCCGTGCTCGTGGCCACCGGGTCGGAGGTGGCAGTAGCCCTCGCCGCCGCCGACCTGGCAGCCGCCTCCGGTGTGTCGCTCCGGGTGGTGTCGCTCCCGTGCTGGGAGGCGTTCTTCGAGCAGGACGACGACTACCGGGTGGCGGTCCTCGGGTCCGGTTTGCCGATCGCCTCGCTGGAGGCAGGCTCGACGTTTGGCTGGGAGCGGGTGGTCGGCCCGGGTGGACTGTCGATCGGGATCGACCACTTTGGGGCTTCGGCTCCGGCGGAGCGCATCGCCGATGAGCTGGGGTTCACTGCCGAGGCGGTGACAGCGCGTATCCTCGCCTGGCTCCAGGCGCGCTGAGCGTCACGCCGTACACTCGCCGTCCGTGGAACCCGCTGCCGTACTCGCCGCTTGGTCCGG
>CAYTTU010000041.1:0-7387 GCA_964440905.1 uncultured Acidimicrobiia bacterium
TCGTGATCACACTGCCCGACGAACTAAAGACCGTCCTCGACTCCCGCGCCTTCGCCCACCTCACCACCCTGGATCCGGACGGCTCGCCGCAGTCGAGCGCCATGTGGATCATGCGCGATGGGGACCGCATCGTGTTCAACACTGCGGAGGGACGCCGCAAGTGGCGCAACCTGCAGAGCGACCCCCGGGTGTCGATCTCCATCAGCAAAGACGGGGAGCCGTATCAGAACTGGTCGATCCAGGGTCGGGTGGTAGAGATGCGCACCTCCGACGGGGTGGACATCATTGATGCCCTGGCACGCAAGTATCTCGACGGAGTTGACAAGTACCCCTGGCTCCGCCCGGGGATGGTGCGAGTGACGATCGTCGTCGAGGCCGCCCGGGTGGCGGGCAACTCGTAGCCGGAGGGCTACGAGCCGGTTAGGTTCGCAACGAGAGCCGCCACATCGGTCTCGTCGTTGTAGGGGGCCAGAGACACCCGGACCCGGTCGCCGCGACCGCTGCACACGATCCCCTCACCGCGGAGCCGCTCGACCACCGCGGCGGAGGCCTCGACAGGTGACCACAACGCCACGATGTGTTCGCTCGCCGACGGATCGGAGGCTCCCCGGAACGCCTGCCAGCCACGCACGCTCACCTGGCCGAGCAACTCGCGGCGAAGCCGCGCCGCGTGGTGCGCGATCCGATCGAACCCGGCGGCCAGGAGTCTGTCCAGGGCCGCGGTGAGTCCGACCACGGACACGTAGCTCATCGTCGCCTGGGTAAACCGGCGTGCGTCCGGGGCCAGGGACAAAGCGGTAGCGTCGAAGGCGAACGGATCGGCTGTCCCCATCCACCCCGGCAGCATCGGGGTCCGGGTGACGACGTCGGGGGCCAGCGCTGCGATCGCCACTCCGCCGTGGCCGCCGAGCCACTTGTATCCGCTGGACACCACCAGGTCGGCGCCCCATGCACCGGCATCACACGGCATCGCCCCTGCCCCCTGGGTGGCATCGACGACCAGCCTCGCACCGAGGGCGGCGGTGGCGGAACGCAGCCGGGGCACATCGATCACGGTGCCGGTGGCGTACTGCACCCACCCCACCGCCACCACGGCAGTGCGCTCATCGAGGCGTGCGATGAGATCGGCCGTCAGGTCGGACTCGAAGCGGTCCGCGACGAACTCCACGTGACACCCCCCATCCGCCTGCAACCGCAGCCAGGGACGGGTGATTGCCGGAAAGTCGGTGGCGATGGCGAGCACCTGCGACCC
This sequence comes from uncultured Acidimicrobiia bacterium, assembly GCA_964440905.1. Lineage (GTDB taxonomy): Bacteria > Actinomycetota > Acidimicrobiia > Spongiisociales > UBA11373 > UBA11373. The sequence goes on from CAYTTU010000041.1 coordinate 1,253, forward strand.
CGGCGGCGGCGCGAGAAGCGACGGCGCCTGTCCCAGGAGCTCACTGGCACTCCCCAGGATGGCGATCCGGGACTGTTCGACGTCGAAGAGTCGGGCAGCGCGCTCCCGGAGCGCATCGAGGAAGGCCGCCTCGTCGTCGTCGGATAGGTACAGGTTGCCGTGTCGCAGCACCCGGTGCAGCAGGTCGTCCATGGCGTCGACCGCGGGCGAGCCGATCAGGCCCAGCGACGCCTGGTTGAGGTAGACCGCGGCACTCAGGGTGGGATAGTCGGCGCGGTCGAGCAACGATGCCATTGGGCTCAGGCTACGAGCCTCTGCCCGGGGATGGTGCGAGTGACGATCGTCGTCGAGCCGACCGGGTGGCGGACAACTCGTAGTCTTCCTCGGCGACACGCGCCGCGTGTATCCCTGGATGTTCCGATTTCTGGCGACTTCGGCCGTCAAGCTGACGAAACCGCCCCTGCGGAGCGACGTTCCGGTGTGACCTTGATGCAATGGCCGGCAGCCGTCCCCCACGAACCGGCGGGCGATGGCACGGGTCGCGTCTGCGAACGGCTCACGGCTCACGACCGACGTCCCAGCGACCTATCTTCTACCAAATGTCCTCTGCCGAAATCGACGACTACCTGGCGGGACTGGATCCGCCGAAGCGCCGCACCCTGGAGGCGCTGCGTCGTACCATCCTCTCGATCATCCCCGATGCCGAGCAAGGGATCTCCTACGGGATGCCGGCGTTCAAGGTGGGTGGCAAGGCGGTGTCCGGATTCGCCGCCTACAAGGAGCACCTCAGCTACTTCCCCCATAGCGGCTCGGTGCTGCCGCAACTGGCGAAAGAACTGACCGGCTACTCCATGTCGAAGGGAGCGCTGCGGTTCCCCATCGACGAGCCGCTCCCCGCCAGGTTGGTGAAGAGATTGATCGAGGTGCGGCTGGACGAGCTGCGGGGCTAGGAGCAGCTCCGGACGGTCCTCATCCGGAACCCCACCCCGTCGAATACCCGGGAAGCCTTTGAATCGTCAAGCCGCGGGCGGCAGCCCAATCCTCGGCGGCCTGCTCGAGCTTTGGGTTTCCCGAGTTCAACAGACACTCCGCCATCGGAGTCGAGGCGCGTCCCTCCACGAGCAGGGCGATGAGGGCATCCTCGGTTCCCGGCTGACCAATCCTTATGAGCGGTCCCCACACCCAGTCCGTGTCGGACGAGTCGAGATATGGCAGCAGCGGAGTGGCATCGGCCTGGTTGATCATCACCAGGGCATCCGAATAGCCGCTCCCACCGCATGCCTCGTACTTCACACCCGCCTCGACCAGCAGCAGGTTGTGCTCGACGCCCCCCAGGCGCCCCAGCATGCCGGCGGCGCGATCCGCGTTGATGAGCTTCCCGCCCCGCGCCTGGGAATCATCTGTCGGGTCGTCTTGGGACCCGATGGTGATCAGCTCGGCGAGCCCGGCGATCACCGCGGGACCGCCGATCGTCTCGAGAGCCTCCCAGGACGCCTCCGCGGCATCGTGATAGGTCTCGCGGTCTTGGATGGCAGCCAAGAGGGCTGGAACCGCCGCAGGGTCGCCCGTCTCTCCCAGAGCGTGGGCGGCGTCGGTGGCGCGAAAGCCGCAGGCCAAATCGGCAAACCCTGAGGGATCCAACTCGCAGTCGGTGGCTGCCGCCGGGTCGGCCAGTATGGCGGCGAGTTCCGCCACGGTCCGGACCTCCCCCGATGAAGTCGGCGTCGCCTCATCGTCACCCCCCGAGCAGGAAACCACCAGGAGAGTCGCGGCGAGGACCGACAGGAGTCGCGCCGAAGGTCGGGTCGTGGTCATGACAGCAAGGCTCGGGTACCGCACGGTGCACCCCCGGCTAGTTAGGAACTGGTAATCCTCTGATCACCCTTCGGCATCGTGCTTGGTCGGACGAGTTGCTGACAGAGGCCGATGGCACGTTGGGTAGCGCGAGAGAAGTCGTCAGTCGTCAGTCGTCAGTCGTCAGCCAGAAATCCGGAGTCAGTGGCGGGGCGGATGCACTGAGGGATCTGCACGCCGCCGGTTTCAGAGGACGGCAGCGACCACACCCGGTTGTTACAAGCCCACCAACTCCGCCTTCCTCCACTCGTCGAGGAAACTCGCCTCGATCGAGTGGCGGGCCAGGGTGTGGATCTCGTCCCGGCTCAGGCCGAGTCCCTGTTGTACCGCCCGATAGTTATCGCCGACATACCCGCCGAAGTAGGCCGGGTCGTCGGAGTTCACTGTCACCATCACCCCGGCATCCATCAGGCGCTTGAGGTTGTGATCCTCGATCCGATCGAACACCCGCAACCGCACATTGGAGAGCGGGCACATGGTGAGCGGGATGCGATCGGCGGCAAGCCGGGCCACCAGTGCCGGGTCGGATTCGGACCGCACCCCGTGATCGATCCGTTCTGCCCCGAGCAGGTCGAGCGCCCCCCACACGTACTCCGGCGGTCCCTCCTCGCCGGCATGCGCCACGGCGCGCAATCCCGCTTCGCGGGCGCGGGCGAACACCCGCTGGTACTTCTCCGGGGGATGCCCTACTTCCGAGGAGTCGAGACCAACGGCGACGATCTGATCGAGGTAGGGACCGGCCGCCTCCAGGGTGTCGAACGCCGCCGACTCGGGGAGATGGCGTAGAAAGCACATGATCAGCGCGCTGCTCAACCCCAGTTCGGCGGCGGCGCGCCGTCGCGCCCGGCCGAAGCCGTCCATGAACACCTCGAACCCGACACCCCGCTCGGTATGGGTTTGGGGGTCGAAGAACATCTCGGCGTGCCGCACCCCGTCGGCCTGGGCGCGCTGCAGGTAGGCAAACATCAACTCGTCGAAGTCCTCGGCAGTGCGCAGCACCGCGGCGCCCTGGTAGTAGATGTCGAGGAACGACTGCAGGTCGGTGAACCGGTAGGCGGCGCGCAACGCCTCGACCGATGGAAAAGGCAGGGTGATCCCGTTACGGGCCGCCTGGACGAACATCATCTCCGGCTCCAGGGTCCCCTCGATATGAAGGTGAAGTTCGGCCTTGGGGAGGGCAGCGAGGTGGTCCACGCTCACAAGTTATCGCGTTGGATCAGCTCACAGCTCACAGTTGACAGCTCGGAGCTCAGAGCACCCCCCTTCCCGCACCCGTCCCCCCGGACTACCTTCGCGTCATGCCCTTCACCAAGCGCACCTTCGACTTCCTCAGAGAGCTGGCGGACAACAACGACCGCAACTGGTTCCAGGCCAACCAGACCCGCTACGAGGAGGACGTCCGGCTGCCCGCCCTCGACTTCATCGACGAGTTTGCTCCGCGGCTGGTCAAGATCTCGCCGCACTTCGTCGCCGACGCCCGCAAAGTGGGCGGGTCGATGTTTCGCATCCAGCGCGACACCCGGTTCTCCAAGGACAAGACCCCGTACAAGACCCACACCGGGATGCAGTTCCGCCACGTCGCTACCAGCGACGACGTGCACGCACCCGGCTTCTACTTGCACATCGAACCCAAGGCGTGTTACGCCGGCGTCGGTTTGTGGCGTCCCGCCACCCCGGACGCCGCCCGGATTAGGCAGCGCATTGCCGACAAGCCCGCAGAGTGGAAGAAGGCCGCCTACGGCAAGCGGTTCACCGACACCTATGCGGTGGGCGGCGACTCGCTGCAGCGGGTGCCCAAGGGGATCGATCCCAACCACCCTTACGCCGACGACATCAAACTCAAGGACTTCATCGCCGGCACCAGTCTCAGCAACAAACAGGTGCTGGCTCCGGACTTCATCGATGACTACACCGACATGTGCAAGGCGGCGGTGCCGTTCGTGAAGTTCCTGTGTGAGGCGGTGGAGCTGAAGTTCTGAATAGGTCGTCAGTCGTCAGCCAGACTCCGGAGTTAGCGGCGAGCTGAGTCGAGCGCCTTCAGGAGTTTCTGGAGCAACGGCTCGCCGTCGAAGGTCAATTCGGCCGATTCGTAGAACTTCGGTGTGGTGTGGAAGCGCACATGGATGCGATCGCTACGGCGCTCCTGCTCGATGTCGATGATCAACGCCCCATGAAGTCGCCAGGGACTCTCTCGGCCGTCATTGCGGAACAACTCGAGCACCCGCCCGTCGAAACAGAGCATTCCTTCGAGGGTCGGGAGTTCGATCACGTTTCCTCCTAGTGCCTAGTGCCCAGTGCCTGGCGCCTATCCCAGCGCCCGATCCAGATCCTCGATCAGATCGTCCACATGTTCGATGCCCACCGAGATGCGCACCAGGTCGTCGGGTACCTGCAGGGCGGTTCCGATCACCGACATGTGGGTCATCGCCGCCGGCACTTCGATCAGCGACTCCACCCCACCCAGGCTCTCGGCGAGGAAGAACAACTCGGTGCGCTCTACCAGGCGATGCGCCGCCTCCATGCCCCCCTTGGGCCGGAACGACACCATCCCCCCAAAGGCGTCCATCTGGGCGTGAGCCAGTGCGTGATCGGGGTGGCTGGTCAACCCGGGATACATCACCTCTGCGACCCGTTTGTCGCCGGAGAGGAACTCGGCGATGGCCATGGCATTCGAGCAGTGGCGCTCCATTCGCACCGCCAGGGTCTTGATGCCGCGAAGCACCAGGAAGGCGTCGAACGGGCCGGGCACCGGACCGGCGGCGTTCTGGAGAAAGCGCAGGCGATCGTGCAACTCCGGATCGCGGGTGACCAGGGCCCCGCCCACCACGTCGGAGTGCCCACCGAGGTACTTGGTGGTGGAGTGCAGCACCACGTCGGCGCCGAAGTCGAGCGGGCGCTGCAAGTACGGGGTGGCAAAGGTGTTGTCGACCACGAGGCGCGCTCCGGCGTCGTGGGCGATCTTGGCGATGGCGTTCATGTCGGACACGCGGAGCAGCGGATTGCTCGGGGTCTCGAGCCACACCAGCTTGGTCTCGGGACGGATCGCCGCGGCGACGGCGGCGGGGTCGGTGGGCGGGGCAACACTCCAGCCGAATCCCTGCTCGCCCAGCACCTGGGCGAAGAAACGGAAGGTGCCCCCGTAGGCGTCGTCGGGAAGCAAGACGTGATCACCTGCCTTGAGGGTGTATCCCAGCAACGCCGCAGCCGCCATCCCCGATGCGGTGGCAGTGCTGCCGCCGCCGCTGCCCTCGTCCACCCCTTCCAACGCGGCGAGAGCGGTCTGCAGCGCCGAGCGGGTCGGGTTGTCGGTGCGGGAGTAGTCGTAGCCGGAGTGTTTGCCGGGGGCGTCCTGGGCGTAGGTGCTGGTGGCGAAGATCGGCACCACCACCGCCCCGGTGGTGGGCTCGGGGTCCTGACCGGAGTGGATCGCCTTGGTCTCGAACTTCACAGCCCCTCCTCGAATCCCCGCTCCCGCATCCAATCGTCGTTGAAGATCTTCGACAGGTAGTTGCGCCCCCCATCGGGGAGATGAACCACCACCAGGCGATCGGCGTGACGCACCGCGGCTCGCAGCGCTCCGGCCACCACCATGCCACCGGAACCCCCGGCAAGGATGCCCTCTTCCCGTACCAGGCGCCGGGTCATGGCAAAGGCCTCGCCGTCGCCCACCACCTCCCACTCGTCGACGATCCCGCGATCGAACGCCTTGGGCCAGAAGTCCTCCCCCACCCCCTCGACCAGGTAGGAGTGCACATCGGCCTCCGTGGCAGCGGTGAAGATCGAACCCGCCGGATCCACCCCGGTGACGATCACGTCGGGGTTCTGCTCCTTGAGGTAGCGACCGATGCCGGTGATGGTGCCCCCGGTGCCGGCCCCGGCGACGAACACTCCCACCTGGCCGTCCGTCTGGCGCCACACCTCAGGCCCGGCCGAGTCGTGCTGCGCCTGCGGGTTGGCGGCATTGGAGTACTGGTCGGGGCGGTAGTGGCCGGGACGCGCCGCCATTTCCTCCGCCACCGAGTAGTAGGAGCGAGGATCGTCGGGCGCGACCTCAGTGGGACACACCACCACCTCGGCGCCGTAGGCGCGCAACAGATCCTGCTTCTCCTTGGACTGCTTGTCGGCCATCACCGCGATCATCCGGTAACCCTTGAGTAACGCCGCCATCGCCAGCCCCACGCCGGTGTTGCCGCTGGTGGGTTCGACGATCGTGTCGCCGGGATGGAGCAAGCCATCGCGCTCGGCGGCCTCGATCATGGCGATCCCGATGCGGTCCTTGGA